>CAYNBL010000006.1:2171-19508 GCA_964395205.1 uncultured bacterium
CGGGATGGAACAAGCTGGAGTCAACAAGCTAAATTGGTGGCATCAGACAGAGCAGGACGTGATTATTTTAGCGAGAGTGTCTCGATCTCAGGTGATTATGCTATTGTAGGAACACCAGCTGAAAGTGAAGATGCTTCTGGAACTAACACTGTGACTTCTGCCGGCTCGGCCTATATCTTCAAACGGGATGGAACAAGCTGGAGTCAACAAGCTAAATTGGTGGCATCAGACAGAGCAGAAAGTGATAATTTTGGCGTCAGTGTCTCAATCTCAGGTGATTATGCCATTGTTGGAGCTAATGGTGAAGATGAAGATGCTTCTGAGAACAATTACTTAAATGGTGCCGGTTCGGCCTATATCTTCAAACGGAATGGAATAAACTGGAGTCAAGAAGCTAAATTGGTGGCATCAGACAGAGCATATGGTGATGAATTTGGCGGCAGTGTCTCAATCTCAGGTGATTATGCTATTGTTGGAGCTTATGCTGAAAATGAAGATGCTTCTGGGAATAACACTTTATCTTCTGCCGGCTCGGCCTATATCTTCAACATGCCACTTTATAAACCTACCACTAGACATGTTCCATCAGAATACGCTACTATTCAAGCAGGTTTGGACGCTGCAAATGAAAGTGATACGGTTTTGCTTGCCCCAGGGAACTATAATGACACAGGTGTCCCTGTTTCGGGCTATATCTTAAATGGTAAGAATATAACCCTCGCCTCTTATTATCTAACCACAGGTGATACCTCTTACATCTCTCAAACGATCATAAATAACGCTAGGATTTATTATAATGGTCAATCAGATAATTCCTTACTCAGCGGACTTACTATAAGAAAAGGTGATACAGGAGTTTCATGTTATGAAGCCAATCCGAGACTTGACCATTTGATCATTAAAGAGTGTTCAGGTTCAGGCATTTCAGGAGGAGCAAATTCAAATCCTACAATTACTAATTGTATTGTTAAAGATAACTTACAAATGGGTATCCATATCTCTGACGGAATGGATGGGGTTATTATTAAAAATTCAATTATTACAAATAATGGGGCTTGGGGGATTTACATTAAATACTCTCGAGCACAAATTGATAATTGCATTTCAAATTATAATGCATGCGGCCTGGAATCAGTTTGGAATTATTCTATGTTAATTAAAAATTCAAAGTTTCAGTATAATAAAAAATGGGGTGGAGTGAAGCTTCAAGGCCATGATGATCGTCCTGGTGCAAGACTTGAGAATGTACTTGTTACAAATAATTCTGGTGCTTTCACCGAAAATACTTGTGCCGCAGGAGGAATAACTTTAACTCGTTCACATGTTACAATGGTCAATGTTACAGTTGCTGACAATCAAGCAAATCCTTTGTGGGGAGGAGGTATACTAGTATATGGTGGCGGTAATCCTTTTTTGATCAATTCTATTATATCGTCAAATTCTTCACCTCAGCTACAATCATGGCATTGGGCCGATTTTAAGATCGCTTATTCGACAATTAATATAGGAAATGAAGTTCCTGTTACTACAAAATACTATGGCACATACCACCTTTTGGAAAATATTAAATTTGTTGATCCGTTTTTCGAAGAGGATTATTCATTACAAGCGGGATCTCCTTGCATAGATGAAGGTGCTGCCTATTATTCAATGAACGATTCGGTATATGTCAATATGGGATCGTCTGACTATGTAGGCGCTGCTCCGGATATGGGAGCTTATGAATATGCTGTTTTAATACCCTCTATAGTGGCAGATTTTAATGTTCATGGATTAAACAATGGTCCCACGCCCTTAGCAATACAATTTATTGATTTTTCACAAGAGAAAAATACGTCAATAAATTCATGGCATTGGGATTTTGGTGACGAATACACCAGCACAGCACCTAATCCGCAACACACTTATATTACTCCTGGAGTGTATAGTGTTTCTCTTACTGTTTCAGATGGGTCTCTTTCGGATACAAAAGTTCTAGAAAATTGTATTACTGTTCTAGAAACTCCACCAACTGCTAATTTTTCATCATTGGTAACTTCAGGATTTGCCCCCTTTCAAACTGTTTTCAAAAATGAATCTACCGGAAATATATCCTCGTTGTTATGGGATTTTGGTGATGGACAAAGCAGTACCCTTGAAAATCCCTATCACACGTATCAGGATACCGGCACATATACAGTACAATTGATCGCCTCTAATGCAGCAGGTGCAGATACAAGCATAAAAGTAGATTATATAAGCGTTTCTCAATCAAACGCTAAAGAAATATTCGTTTCAACTACAGGGTCAGATGATACAGGTACAGGATCTGAAGCTGAACCCTATCTGACTATTCAAAAAGGTCTAGACGAAGCAAATAATACCGATATGGTGACTGTCTTGAATGGAACATACCTTGGTGCATTAATATTTGACGGTAAAGCACTTGTCTTAAGATCAAAAAATGGACCGGAAAACTGTATTATTGATTGTGATAACAAATTGGATGGACTTTACTTGTACAGTGCCGAATCACAAACGACAGTGATTCAAGGATTTACAATTACCAATGCTGATTATGGTTTGAAGTGTGAGGGCGCAAGTCCTTTGATCCAAGGTAATATCATTACAGCTTGTAAAGTTGGAATTTATGCATCAATAAATTGGGGGACTGATATAGATTCAAACCCAATAATTTACAAGAACCTAATTTGCGATAACACAGAGCAAGGTATATGCGTTGGTGAATCCGGCAGTGCTTATATCGTGAACAATACGATATCAAGAAATGGTACAACAGGTGTAGAAACATTCTTGGCGGATATAACAGTAGTAAACAATATTATTACAGATCATGTGAACGGAATTAGTTTTCTAAGCCCTGGTAATGGGAGTGTGTTTGAGAGTCATAATTGTCTGTGGAATAATACAACTCAGTATTTTAATGTAGTTCCTGACTCTACAGATATTGCAGAAAATCCATTATTTATAAGTGCTGCAGATTTTCACTTACAAGAAACATCTCCCTGCATTGATGCAGGTAATCCACTTTTTCCTCTGGATCCTGATGGGTCAATAGTAGATATGGGTGTATTTTATTATTCGCAAATTTTAGATTCTCTTATAGCGGATTATAAAGCTGATGTATTAAATGGCACATCTCCTTTAACCGTTGTATTCTCAGACAAATCAGAGGGTGAACCCATTGAATGGAACTGGGAATTTGGAGATGGCTCAACTAGCCAGGAACAGCATCCCAGTCATGTCTATACCGAACCCGGTATTTATACTGTTAAATTACTTGTTAACGATGGAAGCCTCAGCGATTCGCTTACAAAAGTTGATTACATAACAGTAAATGAGCTTGTCGTCAATCCACCAAAATTTACCGATTACACAAAACTGGAAAATGGCCCGGACGTTGATGGAAGCAATTATTACCAAATATCGTCAATTTCAGACGAGATTGCATATCTTGCAACAAGCAATAATAGAATTTATAAAACAACAAATGGTGGAAGCAGTTGGCAAAATATCTCCCCCGAAGTGGAAACTAATTTACAATCAGCATTACCAAAAGTTCATTTTATAAACGAAAATATTGGATCCGTGTCATTCTCAGTAGATGATGGAGGCAATGGTTATAACTATGATATCGTTTATGGTTATGCCTGGTGTACCCGTGATGGTGGACAAACTTGGTCACAACGATTTGATGTCAATGAAGATCAAATAACACACTTGCAGCAAGTAACGGAAAATATTGCATATATTAGTGGTAGTGCAAGATTAGGTGTAACAAGTACAAGATGGTTTAAAAAGATCATATTTGATCCTGAGATCGCGAGCTATTCATTGCAGTCAATAACTCCTATGCCAACATCCCGTCCACATGTAAGATCAGCTGATTGGCTTAACCAAAATACCGGTATTGCTCTTGCGCGATACAATGTTAATCCATATACGGCTCAGCTGTTCATGACTCGTAACGCCGGTATGACCTGGAATAGTATTCAGGGAGATCTTCCTCAAATGGGGGGTCCAGCTCTAAGCTATTCTGATCAAAGTGTGCAAATACTGGATGAAAATTCATTTATCATTGTGGTTCTATCGGAAATTTGGAGAACTGATGATGGCGGCTCACATTGGGTCAAAGCAAATTTCAATTCAGTACCGGGAAGATTAGTCTCATTAGCCATAACAGAAAATCTATTAGATGGTATTGCTGTTGGCTATGATAGCACCAGAGCTTGTTTTATCACGCATGATGGCGGATTTAACTGGGAAGTGACAGTTTTGCCTGAAATTGGAAATCATCATTTATATGGTTGCAGTATTTCTCCGGATGGAAGTGTTTGGATCAATGGCAATAATAAAGGTTTATGGAAATCCTCACTTGAGTTAATTGCTGATTTAGATTCAGATACTAAAAGCGGAAATGCTCCTTTAGAAGTCCATTTTCTAGATAAATCACAACAGGGAACCCATAACATAACTAGCTGGAACTGGCAATTTGGTGATGGTGAAAGCAGTACGGTTCAGAATCCGGTTCATACATATGGTTTGCCCGGGAATTACACTGTTTCACTAACAGTTGGTGATGGAACAAATTCTGATACTAAAGAGAAAGTTAATTACATCCGTGTTGAAAATTCTGAAAATGCTGTAATAACAGCAGTAGCAGATGTTCCCGCAGATCAGGGAGGATGGGTTACAGTTCACTTTATCCGTAGCGGTTTTGATACGGACTCACTGGATGTACTGCGCGCAATGGAGGATAGTCTCGAATTATACACAGTCGAGATCAATGACGGTAGCGGATGGGTAAGCTCAAATTCCACTGTGGCTTACGGTGCAGGAACCTATTCTGTACTGGCTCATACATCTGTGGATTCCTCTGAAGAATCAAGCGGTATACTGAATTTTAGAGTGATTTCCGGTATGACGGAAGGCAATTTTTCTAGTATCGTAGTCACAGGATATTCTGTCGACAATTTGGCTCCCGCAGTACCTACAGGATTAAGCGCTGAGATTGCTGCGTCCGCAATAGTTATTGATTGGAATCCTTCAATGGATAATGATTTTCAATATTATAATATTTATCGCAGTGTAAATGAAGATTTCAGTGGCCAAAGTATTAGTAAATACTCATCTACAACTGAAAGCACCTTTACAGATGAAACGGTTGAAGCAGATAAAACTTACTATTACCGCGTTACTGCTATAGATTTTAATGGAAATGAAAGTAATGCATCCGAAACGGCAAGCATACTCGTAGGAATAGATGACCTTCTAGCTCTTCCTGAGATCTTTGAATTATCGCAGAATTACCCGAATCCATTCAATCCAATAACAACCCTAGAATATGGCCTCCCGGAAGTTTCAGATATCACACTTACTATTATCAGTTTAACAGGTAGAAAAATTGAACAATGGTCCATCAGCAACCAACAACCGGGCTGGCATGAAGTGGTCTGGGATGGAAGTGACATGCATGGTAATACGGTTCCGACTGGTGTTTATATTTATAGTTTGCAAGCTGGTGATTTTGTTGATACGAAGAAGATGGTTTTTATGAAGTGATCGGTAACCTGTGACCTGTAACCTGTGACCTGTAACCTGTGACCTGTAACTGGTAGCAGGAATAATAAAATGAAATTGTAGGGGGCGGTCGTGACCGTCCTTTTTCTTTATCATGTTCTTCAGTAATCGAAAGCCTGAATCCAAAAACCGAAATTGATCTCAGAACAAGGAACACCGATATTTGAATTAAGAAGTTAATATTTACTTCCACTCATAATTTATCCCGAAGGGATCCCCTTGGGATAACCCATCACTGGCATTTGAAACGCCACAAATCTTCTCTCTCAAATAAATCGCCCTAAAAACAAAACTCCCCAAGAATGGGGAGTCATCGTACGCCATCTAGGACTTTCCCAAAGGGACCCCAATGGGGGAACCTAGAACCAACGGATTAAGAGTACAGTGGAGGCCCTTTAACCATGCGGGTTTTACAGTTCATGTGTACCAAGATGTGGCTAGTGACTTCGATTTTGTTATTTAGGGTGTGTAAGTGTTTTAAAATACAGGGGGTTTAGAACTCGCTAGATTACTTAATTATGGTTTTCCTTAAGTCAAACTAATTAAGCCGAGAATAATGAAAAATTAAACAATAATATTATTTTCTTGATATTGCATCAAAATATTATTAATATAAAAATAAGCAATTAATTAATATGTGCGCATATATTTATATTTTTAGCGAAGTGATGTCGATCTAGTTATTATTTTTGTTGAGATATAACCATGAGGGAAATCAAAATGAATATTAATACTCAACCTATTACTCTTTCACATACCGAGCACAAAGCATCTGAACAGTTGGTGCAGTTCATGAAAATAATCGCCGAACTGCACAGGTTTAGAATAATTCAAATTTTGTTTTGTAATTCAAAAATATCTGTTACTGATTTAGCACACATTCTTCAAATTAGCCAACCTGCTGTTTCCCAACACTTGAAAATATTAAAATTAGCAAATATTGTTGATATATACAGAAATGGAAGACAAATCTTATACTCCCACGACGTTATAGGCATTAGAGAAAAATATGGAAATGGCATTGATTATCTTAGCGATTATTTTAGGAATACACACAAATAGGGACTTGATAATAACTATAAGTATTAATAAAGAATCGCAAATAAAGGATGAAGATAATTTGACAATAATAAAGGAGAAGGAAATGAGGAAGTCAATTTTATTAGTTGGGATCGTCTGTCTGATGATCACAAATTTTGGGTTTGCTAATATCGAACCTGAATTTCGCCAAATGACTGATGTAGAATTTACCAAATTGATGGAACTGGAAGGTATATATCAGCCGGGAGTTAATTATAATATAAAAATCAATGGACACGGTACTGGTCTAAGACCACCGACTGAAGATGAATGGAAACAACTTATTTATGCTCCAATTATTGCCGAATTTTCTCAATCGTTAAGAGTAAAATTGGCACCATCAAACTATGATAATTCATTATTAGCGTATTTCCCTCCAATTGGCAACCAGGATGGCGAAGGTAGTTGTGTCTCATGGGCAACAGGTTATTATACGAAAACATTTCAAGAGGCCTATGAACATGATTGGGATTTATCGGGTGCACTCTGGGAAGGTGGATATTATGGCTACCCAAGTGCTGCATATCAGGATAAAATATTTAGTCCGGATTTTATCTATCACCAGATTTGTGATGGTGAAGATGGGGGTTCACATTATGCAGATAATTTGAACCTAATGGAGAATATTGGTGCTTGTACTTGGGGAAATATGCCTTATGATCCCTTGCAGATATCAAGCTGGCCATCAGAAGAATCTTTCAGAGAAGCACCTCTTTATAGATCGAAAACAGGCTATGGATATATGTTTCTTGATAGCGATACTCAACTAGAACAGCTAAAAAATTGGCTAAGCGATACAAATCTAGTCACCATTTCTATTGATGCACATCAATATGATGATCTAAATGGCAATGATTTGTGGACCACCGATACATACCAAAACAATGGAACAAACCACGCAAATACCATTGTAGGTTATGATGATAACTTTGGACCATTTACGGAAAATGGTGAAACACGATATGGTGCGTTTAAGGTAGCTAACTCATGGGGTGAAGGTTCCTGGGAAAATGTAGCTGATGGCTTTTATTATATTTCATATGAGGCAATTAAGTCACAGGTGCAATACTGCTTTTTATATGAAAATGAAGTTAATTACGAGCCCTATTTACTAGCTGTTTTTAATGTAACTCACGATTACCGTGGTGAAAATAGAATTACTTTAGGTATTGGTAATCCAAATAGTCCGGACATAACTAAAATGATGAATGAAAATTACAATATGAATGGTGGTAATTATTCGTTCGGAACTGAAAACATGGCTCTAGATATTACAGAGTTTATGCCGTATTACACAGGAACATCTGATATATTCTTCATGTCTGTTTACGATACCGCAACATCTGAAACCGGTATCATCAATAGCTTTTCCGTTGAGTACTACGACAACTATGCTTCAGGAACACCCGTAGAGACATATGTCGCTTCCGACACACCAGTCAATACCTCAAACTATGAAGAAGTTATTAGTATAATTACTACCGGTGGCACAGCAGATATTAATGTGAATCCATCAGAATTTACTGAATCACTTGCTGTTGGTGACAGCTTAACCCGCGTGCTGACCATTGCCAATACTGGCGCTGGTGATTTGAACTGGATTTTAGGTATTGGTGCGGATGCAAGTAAATCGCAATATTATCAACCGGCTAAAGATCAAATGCCAGAACCTGAAATTGTTAAAGGGCAAAATGATTTTCGACTTGGTGCTGCTGTCGACAAAGGTGCCGACGGCCCCGATGGATTTGGATACACTTGGAAAGACAGCAATGAGCCAGGTGGTCCAGTATTTGTATGGGAAGATATTTCATCTGTTGGAACTGCAACAGGGTTAAGTGGAGATGATAATTTCGTACAGATTCCATTACCTTTTCAATTTCCATTTTATGGAAATTATTACACCCAAGTTTATGTTTCGACAAATGGACTTTTAACTTTTGATGCGGGATATACTGAATATTCCAATGATCCTATACCCGATGCAAGCTCTCCCAATCCGCTTATTGCTCCATTCTGGGATGATTTATATGGCGTAGGACAACAGTACTATTATTACAATAGCATTGATAATACTTTCATTATTCAATATAGTAATTGGCTACATCTAAATAATTCTGGACCATTTAATTTTCAGGTATATTTCTATGAAAATGGAAATATTGAGTTTTATTATGAGTCCATGGAAGGTACCTTGAATACTTCTACAATTGGTATAGAAAATAATGATGGTACAGACGGACTGCCGATTGCCTATAATACTGAATATATCCAATCTAATATGGTAATTCGCATAAATCAGCAAAAATACTGGTTGACAGTTGACCAATATTCCGGAGTGGTTTCCCCTGGTGAATCTAGGGATTTGAATATTAAAATGAATGCCACTGACCGCACACCGGACACATACCAAGCAAATATCAATATTTTTAGTAATGATCCGGATGAGTATGAACTGACAATTCCTACCACTCTGACAGTTTTACCCCCTGACTTTTCAATAGGACCAGATTCATTATTCTCGGTAATTGCCGGTGACGGGCAGGATATTCAGACTTTCACAATCGTGAATACATCCCCGGATCCTTTTATTTTTACTGTGAGCGACTCGGGAGAAGCAATAATAACAAGATTTATTTATCCCAGTGATGACGGACCGGGTTCAACTCCTTCACAAATCATATCAAATCCGCCAATGAGTAGTCTTAGCTGGTTAAGTGAAACGCCTGAGAGTGGTTATTTGGATTCAGGCGATACGGCTTTAATTGAAGTTGTATTCAATTCTACAGGACTGACTGCGGGCAATTATGAAGGATATATCAAAGTAACAACAGATGCTCCCGATTCAGAGGATAAATTTATATATATTGAAATGCAGAAGATACTTGCAAATATTACAACCGATGATAATGAGAATAATTATCTGAACGGTACAGCAGATGGTGATATGGATTTGTATTTATTCAATGACAATCCTTTGCATCCTATTGAATTCAATATTTTCGTTAATGAACCTGTTGTTACTTCAGCACAGCTCAGTCTGCTGGCCTGGGATATTGACTGGGATTCCGGTGAAAGAGATTCGGTTGTGATCAATGGACATCATGCTGGTTTTCTTACTGGCGCCGATGGTCAATGGAGTACAACAGTATTCTTAATCCCTGAAACTTGGGTTGTATCAGGACCGAATGGGAAAAATTTAGTACAGGTCTTTGTCGATATAGAAAACGTTCATAATTGGGCAGTTACTATCGATTGGGGGCAACTGGTGCTCAATGATTCAACGGGTACAGCTGCGTTCCGCTATGTAACACTTAATGACAGTACTTTCTCACAAAGTGACGATTTGATTGTCTCTATTGAACCTGATGCAGAGGATGCACTATATGTCCGTATAGAAACCAATTTAATAAATAGCTATGAACAAATCGTCGCTGGGACATCCCGGAATTTGACTGCGACCATGGGAGATGAAATTTTCACGGAATCATTCTCTTTGGCATCACATGCTCCGGGAATGTATAATGTCGTTACCCTGATGTATGATAATGCAACTAATGTTCTGCAGGATTATGAGGAACTGCCTTTTGAAATAATCGATTCCTCACCGAATATTAGTGTAAATCCCCTATCATTGGAGGAAACGTTAACCCCGGGTGATAGCTGTATACATAATCTCACGATTTGCAATAGTGGAAATATAGAATTAACCTATGAAATAAATCAAGGGTTAAACGGTTCAGCTAAATTAGAAGAAATTATCAATTCACTTAACGATAATGTTAAAAGTAAAAATAGTAACGACGAATCGGATCAAACAATCTTCTCTGAATTATATAAATCACCATATAGTCCCGTGTTAAATAATGTTTTAATTTTTAGAAATAATTTAGCTTGGGGATATAATGTCAATGTTCCGATCTTAGAAGATTTAGGTGCTAACATATCGATTGCAAATGAAACAGAAATGAGTACTATAGATTTAGAACAATATAATCTTGTTTTATTCGAATCACAGCAGCCAAACACTTTTTATCAAACCTATGTGGAAAATCTGAACAGATTTGAAGATTACCTATTATCAGGTGGTATAATAGAATTTCATTGTGCTACCATAAATGGAATGTCCAATCTACCTTTCCCCGGTGGAATGAGAACACTGGTAGATCAAGATTTAGATTACAACAATTATATTTATAACTCACATCATCCAATTGTCAGTGGATTAACTAATCCCCTATCGGGTAATTTTGCAAGTCATGAAGCTTTTGAAAACGTTCCAAATGATGCTGATACAATAGTTGTAAATGAATCAGGATTTCCAACAACTGTTCAATACCAATATGGTCCAGGAAGTATACTGGTAACTGGAATGTGTTGGGAACATATTTTTGCCCTTGGTTATAACGGTGGTGATATACTGCCTCAAGCATTGGAATATTCTTTAGGACTTGAAGTAGGTATCTCTTGGTTAACAATGAATCCAATCTTTGGGACTGTTTCTCCTTCTTCTTCTGTAGACATTGAAGTTTCATTTAATTTAACAGGACTTTCGCCAGATTCCAATTATACAAAGAATATTAATATCTCAAGCAACGATCCTGATGAACCCATAATTACTGTTCCAGTCAGTTTAACCGTATTGCCATATAATCCGGATATTTCACTCACAATAACTTCTACTGAGGGAGCCGCAAATACTCTGGTAAACATACCGGTATTGGTCGACAGTGGATTCACCAATGTAGCCATGATAGATCTGCATGTAAGCTATGATACAACACTGATTCATTATCAGGGAATGAACAGCTTATATGTTTCTTCCGGAGATGTTAGTCAAATAGGTAACACGATCAATACTGTCTGGGTGTATTCGGGAACCCCAATGGAGATTCCTGATGGGGATACATTAATGAATCTCATCTTTTTAGTGGATGAATTCGCAACACCGGGTCAAAGCAATCAGTTAGCATTTACGGAAAATAATAATATCGGTGATCCTGATGAAAATCCATATTCACTAGGACTTCATTCCGGTACATTTAGCGTTATAAGCGGTTATTCAATAAACGGTTTATTAGCATATTGCGATAATAATGTTCCACTAGTAAGTGATACTCTCTTTATAAGTGGAGATATGAATGAATATGCGATAACAGATGCTGACGGTCATTTCAATTTTGATCTGGTAAATGGATCATTAATTTTATCTCCCGATAAACAAGATGAGATTTCTGAAATCAATGGTTTTGATCTTTTAAGATTGAAAAATCATTTATTGGGTATTACAACCCTAAGTACTAACGCTCTTCTTGCATCGGATTGTAATGGAAGCGGTAGTGTTGATGGTTTTGATCTACTTAGATTAAAAAATTATCTCCTTATGCTTCCAGTGGATCCGCCCATAGCAACTTGGGGGTTTGTTCCTTCTGAATATACATATGCGCCTATTTCAGCTAATATGATCAATCAAAATTTCAATGCTTACATTTATGGTGATGTCACATTAAATTGGGGCTCCACGACTTCCGCAATTGCAAAAGCGAATTCAGAATATGACATGCGCATTAAATTTAGAGATTTCAGTTTAGATGAATCCGGCTATATACACATACCTATTTATTCAGATGCTGAATTTGATCTTGCCATGTTGGATTGGTCAATTGTTTTTGATACAAGTGCATTTTATTTCGAAAAGATCACAAGTGATTTTATTACAGATTATAATTGTATAGAAGATCAGGTAAACCTGATATGGCTATATAATAATGATGAGATCCACATTGATAAAGGCAGAACGATAGCCGAACTGATTTTACAGCCTAAAGAGAACAGTGAAAGTGGGAACGTTGCATTTGGTCATGATAATTACTTTGCCGGTGCAGATGAAAAACCACTTAAGGCTGAATTCGGTTCCAAGTCTATCAATTTAGTCTTGTTGAGCTTATTGGAAGATGGTCAGATTCCTGAAAAAACTACATTGTATGAAAATTATCCTAATCCTTTCAATCCCTCAACTCATATTACTTATTACCTCAAGGATGCTTCGAATGTGGTCTTAAGCATATATAATCTCAAGGGACAAAAGGTATATGTTCGGAATTACGGATATCAAACAACCGGATTATATCAAATGATTTGGAATGCTTGTGACAATACAGGGAAATCCGTATCAACAGGTATATATTTGTATCAGCTTGTATATGACAACGGGATGAACGTCAAACGCATGGTCTACATGAAATAATTAACTAAATATAAAGGAAATACAAAAATGAATTTTCAAAAATATTTATTATTGATAATTGCAATTTTGACATTGTCAAATCCTTGTTTTTCAAGTTCACATAGTGAGGTATTTGAAAATGTAGTAAGAGATCCGGAAGTTCAAAAGATGATCAATGAAAATCCTGAATTAGAACATCGTATCGAAGATATCCTTTTACATTTAGATGAAGTAGATCATCCTGAAGAAGCAATAAAAAGACTCATAATGGAAACAGCTGGAAATGACAAGTTTCCTGCTAATTTTCTAAGTACTAATAAATTACTTCCACCCTCATCTGACAATTCCACTGTCAACACAATCATTTCTGATTTTATTGTTAATTATGACGATTATGGTAAATGTGAACATTATGAAACAGATATCTCACAACTTACTGACAGCTCATTTATAGTTTCCTGGCGAGATAATCGCAATGGCAATTCGGATATATACGCTCAGCGCTATGATGCTTTAGGTAATGTGCTTGGGGTTAATTTCATGGTAAATGACGATGGTGGAAGTAGCGGTCATTATTTGCCCTCCATAGCAGTTGACGGCAGTGGTAATTTTGTGATCAGCTGGTATGATAATCGCAATGGCAATTCGGATATATACGCTCAGCGATATGATGCTTCAGGTAATGCCCTTGGCGTTAATTTCATGGTAAATGACGATGGAGGAAGCACCTCTCAATATCGCCCCTCCATAGCAGTTGACAGCAGCGGTCATTTTGTGATTAGCTGGGATGATTATCGCAATGGTAATTTGGATATATACGTTCAGTGCTATGATGCTTCAGGTAATGCCCTTGGCGCTAATTTCATGATAAATGACGATGGTGGAAGTAGCGATCAATCTAACTCCTCCATAGCAGTTGACGGCAGTGGTAATTTTGTGATTATTTGGGAAGATTATCGCAATGGCAATCGAGATATATACGTTCAGCGTTATGATGCTTTAGGGAATGCTGTTGGCGTTAATTTCATGGTAAATGACGGTGGTGGAAGTAGCCCTCAATATGGGTCCTCCCTAGCAGTTGACGGCAGTGGTAATTTTGTGATCAGTTGGTATGATAATCGCAATGGCAACTATGGTATATACGCTCAGCGCTATGATGCTTCAGGTAATGCCCTTGGCACTACTTTCATGGTAAATGACGATGGTGGAGGTAGCGGTCAATATAGCCCCTCCATGGCAGTTGACGACAGTGGTAATTTTGTGATCTCTTGGAGAGATGATCGCAATGGCAATTCGGATATATACGCTCAACGCTATGATGCTTCAGGTAATGCCCTTGGCGCTAATTTCATGATAAATGACGATGGTGGAAGAAGCGGTCAATGTGAACCTTCCATTGCGATTGACGATAGCGGTAATTTTGTGATCAGCTGGGAAGATTATCGCAATGGCAATTCGGATATATACGCTCAGCAATATGATGCTTCAGGGAATGTTATGGGTGCTAATTTCATGGTAAATGACGATGAAGGAAGTAGCAATCAATATAACCCCTCCATAGCAGTTGACGGCAGTGGTAATTTTGTAATCAGCTGGTATGATCGTCGCAATGGCAACTATGATATATACGCTCAGCGATATGATGCTTCAGGGAATGCCCGTGGCGCTAATTTCATGGTAAATGACGATGGAGGAAGCAGCTTTCAATATGACCCCTCCATAGCAGTTGACGGTAGAGGTAATTTTGTGATCTCTTGGAGAGATAGTCGCAATGTTAACTATGATATATACGCTCAGCGATATGATGCTTCAGGTAATGCCCTTGGTACTAATTTTATGGTAAATGACGATGGAGGAAGCAGCTATCAATATAATCTCTCCATAGCAGTTGCCGGCAGCGGTAATTTTGTGATCTCTTGGAGAGATGAACGCAATGGTAATTATGATATATACGCTCAGCGATATGATGCTTCAGGTAATGCCCTTGGTGCTAATTTCATGGTAAATTATGATGGAGGAAGCAGCTCTCAATGTGATCCTTCCATTGCGATTGACGGCAGCGGTCATTTTGTGATCAGCTGGCATGATTTACGCAATGGCAGCTATGATATATACGCTCAGCGATATGATGCTTCAGGAAATGTTATGGGTGCTAATTTCATGGTAAATGACGGTGGAGGAAGCCACCATGAATATAACCCCTTTATAGCAGTTGATGGTAGCGGTAATTTTGTGATTACTTGGGAAGATTATCGCAACAGCAACTATGATATATACGCTCAGCGATATGATGCCTCAGGGAATGTTATGGGTGCTAATTTTATGGTAAATGACGATGGAGGAAGCAGTTATCAATTTTATCCCTCCATTGCGGTTGATGGTAGCGGTAATTTTGTGATCAGTTGGCATGATTATCGCAATGGGAATCCGGATATATATGGAAAATATTATGATTCTAATGGCGAGGCATTTGCTTCTTCTTTTTGTATAAACAGTACCTCCGATAATAATACTATATGTCTTGCCCCTAGCATTGCAATAAATAATGAAAAACTTTATACTACGTGGTATGAAAATAGAATTCCCGGCCGAGGATATGATATAATTGCTAATATTAATGATTTAAGTATTTGTGATATTTTTTTAAGCATCCCAACTATCAATGGTTATTCAAACAGGACAATTAATGTGCCGGTGATCGCAGATAGTGGTTTTAGCAATATCGCAATGATAGATCTTCATATACAATTTGACCCAACAATTCTCAATTACAACGGAATGAGCAGTAATTATCTTAGCGCTGGTGATATCAACTCAATAAGTGATCTGGTAAATATCATTTGGGTATATTCGGGTACTCCAATGGATATTCCAAATGGAGATACTTTGCTTACCATTTCATTTTATGTCAGCGAAGATGCAGCTGTTGGCCAATTCAGTAATTTAACGTTTGGCAGCAATAATAATATTGGTGATCCTGATGAGAATGCCTATAATGTTGCATATCAAAACGGTCGATTAACGATCATACCCTATCCCACAATCAGTCTGGAAATTCCCGGTAATATGACTCTTCTTGAAGATGATAGTCTTGAAATTGACCTGTTATATAACAATTTTAGAGGAAGTTCTTTCATAGTACAATCAGCCGATTTGCCAAATTATCTGACATTAAATGAAGACATGAATAAATTTATCGGTTCTCCAGGTAATCTTTATGTTGGTGAAAATAGTTTTCAGGTATCGGTTATTGACAATGAATACGGAGATACGGCATTAACAAGTATTACATATACTATTGAGAATGTTGCGTCTGTTATTCGATCAATACCCATTGGGATAGCATACCTAGATTATCTCTATGAATACGATGTAAACAGTGACGATGAAAATGAAGGTTTAATTTACAGTATAGACGGCCCTGCTTTTCTAAGCATTAATGAAGTAAGTGGATTGATCAGCGGCACACCCTTAACTTCAGATACCGGCAATTATAAGATCACGATCACAGCCAATGATCAACACGGGAGTATTGATTCCCAGACGTATTTTTTATATGTAGTGTATTACCATGCCGGTAATGAAGCGCCTGTTATTGATTATTTGCCTAATATCGTTTTTCCGGAAGACAGTAGTATCATTGCTTTTGATCTTGATACCCTGGTTACTGATCCCGATACACCGGATTCATTACTTCAGTGGTTTATTTCATTTAATGGAATAAATGAAATTGTGTCTTATCAAGAGCTTCAGAGTGAACTACCAAATCTTTCTTCTAGCGCTCCCGGCATTGATATTTCTATAGATACATTAACGCATATTGTAAAAATGTTTGGGAAAGAAAATTGGTTTGGTACTCAAGAAGTTACTTTTTTGGTTACCGATGGAAATAATATTGCAATGCAGCAATGTATTGTTAATGTGACGCCAGTTAATGAATATCCGGGGGATTTTGCTTTATTAGCTCCCAAAAACAGCTCAATGGTAACAGATCTAACACCGGATTTTATATGGGAAAGTTCCGTTGATCCGGATATCTTGTCAAGTCCATCAGTGCCAAATGATAAAACAGGTACTACACTTCCAAGTGCTAAAAGCACTGTAGTTGAGACCTATCAGTTTTATTTAAGCACGGATAGCGCATTTGCCGGTGTTACTCCTGTAGATGTAACAGGAACTACCTATACACCCTCTTTGGCCCTTACAGAAGATGCGACTTATTACTGGAAAGTGACGGCTATGAATGCCGACAGTGCAATGACAAGCTCGGCCAGATGGTCGTTCTGGACAAACCATGAAAACAGTGTTCCTGATGTATTTGCATGTAATGAAGCTGGTGTGGATAGCTTGACAGCAACCCTCAGCTGGCAACTCAGTAGCGATAATGATCTAAACGATATAATCAGCTACAGTGTTTATCTTGGCATAGATGTAGAATCATTTGTAGAAGTTTA
>CAYNBL010000006.1:19608-41573 GCA_964395205.1 uncultured bacterium
ATACACCGTCTGTGGCTCTTACAGAAGATGCTACATATTACTGGAAAGTGACAGCTATGGATGCCGACAGTGCAATAACAAGCTCGGCCAGATGGTCGTTCTGGACAAACCATGAAAACAGTGTTCCTGATGTATTTGCATGTAATGAAGCTGGTGTGGATAGCTTGACAGCCACTTTATCGTGGCATCCAAGTCATGATAACGATCTAAATGATATGATAACTTATACTATATTTCTGGGTAAAAACCTTGAAAGCTTAACTGCGATATATCAAGGTCCAGATACGTCATACATTAAATCTAGTCTTGAAGATAATACAACCTATTACTGGGGCGTCGTAGCCACAGATCTCAGTGGTGCTACCCGTGAGAATAGCGGAAGCTATAATAGTTTTATAGTTAACTTGGGAAATAATAATCCTACGATGCCGTCACTGTCATCCCCGGATTCAGTTATTGTATTAAGCTTGAAACCCACATTCAAATGGGAAACTTCAACAGATCCGGATCCCGGTGACAGTATTAGCTATAAAATGCTTGTTTGGAATGAATCTTTCAGAGATTCGAGCATTGTTGATTCAAATCACTGTGTATTAAACCAGCCGCTAATAGATAATTTAGAGTATTCATGGTATGTCAAAGCAATGGACAATCACTCGGGTTATTCAATATCACAGACTGTTCCATTCTGGACAGATCTATTCCCTGAACCCCCGGTTCCCTTTAATACGATCAGTCCTGTAAATGGCCAGGTATTCGAATCAACCATCGTTGATCTAATCTGGAATAATTCCAAAGACCCAGACCCCTTAGATTATGCAAGTTATACATTGAAGTATAAATCAGTCGACCAAGACAGTACCATTTGGCATGAAGTTGAAGTTGGCCGAGACACAACAACTTCATTAGACCTTGTGTTAGGCAATAGATATGAATGGCAAGTAATAGCTAAAGATGATGATGGGTTTGAAGTAATAAGTGATAGCTCAAATCTTAGAACATTTGATGTTGGAGATGTTACTGGACTTGCATTCTTAGATTTACCTCAAGAATTCACATTAAGTCAAAACTACCCCAATCCTTTTAATCCCACTACAAGATTACAATATGGTTTGCCTGAATCAACTGATATAAAATTAATTATCTTCAACGTAATGGGTAGAAAAGTAAAGGAATGGAATATTAGCTCTCAGCAACCAGGTTGGCACGAAGTGATCTGGAATGGAACTGATATGAATGGGAATGTTGTTTCGACTGGCGTTTATATTTACAGTTTACAAGCCGGTGATTTTGTTGATACGAAGAAAATGGTTTTTATGAAGTAGGTCTCTCCTACTCTAAATTCAATAAACAAGAGCCACCTTTAACCGGGTGGCTTTTCGCATAAAATCTTTCTTCTCTTGCGAGTTCCCCCATCTTCTCTGTTGCTATTAAGGTGACCAAAAAATGACCACTCCTTTCGTACTGGATATAATACATTCTTTACTCGTTATATTTTACATTAATCAAGCCAAAACAAATAACCCTGTAAACTGTTGTTTGCAGGGTAGTTAAGTGTAGCCCCTCAAGGACTTGAACCTTGGACAAACGGATTATGAGTACACTGAACTCTGTTGATAATCAACTAGTTATAAGGCGAGGTGCCCAAAAGTTGCCCAAAGTTTTTAGAGTGTGGCAAAGTGAGTGTTTACAGGGGTTTAGAACTGGATAGATTACTTGTTTATGCTGATTTAATGTGCATTTGTAGCAAGATATTGTTGGTGATATAGAAAAGATGTTTTTGTTAGCTTTTTCTTGGCTTGTACAAACCTAATTGACCCTATGTAAACGCGTTTGTTTATTCTATATTTCATAGTATGTGTAAATTATATGTTGTTTTTACTTGATTTATGAAATGCATAGCCTTAATATATAAGTAATTATTAAAAAGTAAAAAGACGAGGTTCCAATGTATTGGACTTTGCGGCTTAATGGTAAAAAATGAGGCTGAAAACGTTATAAATAATTGAATGTTAGGATAATACAGCGATATTGATTTTATTAAGTTAAAAAATGCAAAAAATCCTGCCCAAAATGTGGTTCATTTAGCACTAAAAAGAATGGAAATAAAGGGAATAAACAGAGTTATAAATGCAATGTTTGTCGCCATCAATTCTATCGCTCTTTAATCCAGAACAAAAACCTATCTCATAGAATATTTGTAGACTATTTTGATGGTAAACAAAGCCTGAAGCAACTCTCAAAAAAGCACCATTTAAACATTAAAACAATTAGATCTAAACTAAAAGATCATCAAGTAAACACACCTAACTTTTCCCCCGAAGAAACAGTTATTATTATGGATACAACTTACTTCAGACGCAACTTTGGCGTTATGGTGTTTCGTGATTATTATAGAAATAGAAACTTGCACTGGCGATATGTAACAACTGAAACTGTTAGAGCCTATAAACAAGGCATAATGCTTTTAAAATTACAAGGATGGGCAATCAATGGCATCGCCTGTGACGGCAGAAAGGGCTTATCTAAAGCGTTTAAGAATATCCCCGTCCAAATGTGTCACTTCCATCAACAAGCAATCATACGGCGTTATTTAACGCAAAAACCACGCGCAGAAGCCGGTAGAGAATTAAGAGAACTATCTCTACAATTAAAATATATTGATGAAGAATCCTGGATCTTTACTCTTGATCATTGGCATAAAAAATGGGAGAGTTATTTAAAAGAAAAAACTGTTAATCCAGTTACGGGTAAATGGCATTATACACACAAAAGATTACGAAGTGCATATAGAAGTTTAAGAGCTAATGCACCGTATCTATTTACCTATCAAAACCATCTTGATTTAGGTATCCCCAACACAACAAATCCACTCGAAGGGATCTTTACAGAACTGAAAACTAAACTAAGAAATCATGCTGGAATAAAAGATGAAATGAAAATCAAATTAACAGATCATTTTTTATCAAAATAGCCTCAGAAATTACCATTAAGCCGACTTTGCAGTTAATTATTAAATTTGATTTGAGTCTAAGCCACATTTCAAAACTCCATAAAATCAATCACACATTTCCATATCCCACATAGTACCTGATTATATCTTCTCAAAACATATTGTTATTGAATTAATTTTTTTTTATTCTTCTGCAAATACCAGTAATTGGTGAAATGAGATATTTTTAATTTAGAGTACTTAATTTAATAATCTAAGAAAAGGGGAGAAAAATGAAATCTAAGTTATTGGTTTTAATTTTGCTCATTGGCATTGTATATGCAGTGACAAATGATGATTGGGGGACAATTAATGTTAATGGACCAGTAATGTCTTTCGCTGCCAATTTTGCTGAAAATATTTATACTGGAGGATTCTGACATGAAAAGATTTTTATACGTTATAGCCATGTTTTTTGTTGCTGGTTTTGCATGGGGGCAGTTTTCGGGTGGAACCGGAACTGAAATAGATCCATACCAGATCACAACGCCAACTGAATTTGATTTAATTCGCAATTATCTTGGAGACGAACATTCAGATAAATACTTTATATTAAATAATGATATTGATCTTGCAGATTATCTGTCAATCGGGAATCCCGGTTATAACAGCGGTGACTTCTGGTTGCCAATTGCTGATCTTGATCACACATTTAGTGGAAAACTGGATGGAAATGGAAAAACACTAAGAAATCTCAAAATTAACAGATCAGTTAGTTATTATAATCCAGTTGGACTTTTCGGATGTCTTGGAAATTTGGGGAAAATCGAGAATCTTACACTTGTAATTGATGAATTGAGCAGTGTTACAGGTATATGTAACGTTGGTGGGCTTGTTGGAAGAACAAAAGGTGGAGAAATATCACATTGTTCAGTCACCGGGGATATTGTCGGTATTAGTGGTAAGGGTGGATATACTACAGGTGGGTTTGTGGGTCAACACGATGCCGGTGGTATTATTTCAAATTGTTTTATAGTGGGAACCGTTGATGGTGTCATGTGGGTCGGAGGTCTGGTAGGATATAATAATGGAATAATAGAGTATTGCTATTCAAAAGCAACTGTAACCTCAACCGGAACAGACCTTGGTGGTTTGATCGGACATAACTCCGGCTTCACAAGTGCATCTATAACAAATTGTTATGCTACGGGCTCTGTAACTGGATCTTCCACCTATATTGGAGGTCTTTTAGGAAATAATAACCAAGGTACGATAACCAACTGTTATTCCACTGGAGCGATTAGCGGAGGTTCAAATATGGGGGGCTTGATGGGGAAAGACTATTTTGGAACTGTATCAAATAGCTTTTGGGATAAACAAACAAGCGGTTTAACAACAAGTGCAGGAACGGAAGTTGGGAAAACCACAGTAGAATTGAAAACTATTAGCACTTTCTTGGAATGGGACTTTGAGTCGATTTGGTCTATATATGCAATTTCCAGTGGAGGTATTTCTTACCCATATTTAGAGACAAATGCTGAAGTTCCAGCTCCGGGATTTGAACAAATATTTGCCGGTGGAACGGGAGAGATAAATTCACCATGGGAAATTGAAACTACAAAGCATTTAAATAATGTGAGACTGTATACTGGAGAGAGTTACTCTAATAAGTATTTCAAATTGATGAATGATATCGATCTCGCACCGTATCTAACACCGGATGCTGATGGCTATAACGAAGGTGCTCTCTGGCTGCCAATCGGCAATATTTCAGATCAATTCAAAGGGAATTTTAATGGAGATAATTTTAAAGTCAGTGCCTTGCAGGTAAACCGTGCCGGAACGGATGATGTTGGTCTTTTTGCCGTTCTAGGCAGCGGTGCTTCGATCAGGAATCTGGGAGTTGAAGTGGTTACTTCCACAGCGCTGATCGGCTATGATCATGTCGGCGGACTTGCAGGACAAAACTACGGTACGATAGAGAAATGCTTTGTCGGAGGTTCGGGGCTTATATCCGGGAATCAGGCAGTAGGCGGGTTAGTCGGTCTGAACACCGGTACAATATCCGAAACATATACAAATCCTGACATAAGCGCTCTAATAGAAGCAGGCGGACTTGCAGGCAAAAATACGGGGATTGTCAGCAATTGTTTCAGCACAGGCAATATTACCCGCAGCTCCGGCGAAGCAGAACAAATCGGTGGTTTTTGCGGATACGGTGAAAATGCGACCATCGAACTATGTTACAGTGCCGGACGCATTATCTATACCGGGGCCAGCGATCCGGATAACAAGGGATTCCTCGGCGCTTCGTCAGGGTCTAACACCTTTAGCGGAAATTATTTTGATCTGAATTCCTCAGAGCAGAGCAATGAAGTTCAGGCAGTACCTGCAGCAGCAACGGGAAAAACAGGCAGTCAGATGAAACAGGAATCTACATTTTCCGGATGGAATTTTAGCACTATCTGGGGTATTCTTGAAGGACAGATCTATCCTTATCTTACCTGGGAATATGAGGGCATGACACTGGACGGTTTAATACCTGAAAGAAGCATGTTGTATGATTCCGGAATTTATACCGGTACTATTGATCTGGATGGTGATAACATACAGAATGTGACTGTAAAATTTACACCTCCTGCAGAAGCGGGCGCCATTGATCTTACATTCAAATATGCGACAAATTCGAACATTTCTTCGGTTCAGTTGCTTGACAACCCCGATGATCTCAGTGCGTATTTCTATTTTGGATTTGCAGACAATTCGATATTGATAAACGGCCTTGCGTTCGAACTGGAATTTCCTGAAGATCCAGAGAATATCTGGTATCGTCAATCCGAGAACGACTGGCAGGTCGTGCCATCTTACAGCCCAGCCGGATTAGGAAAGGCAGCAGCTCCTTCAACTTCAGGCTTTTCTTACATTATTGATGCAACTCAATTGACATATGAAGAAAGCGGGTCCGGTGAGATCGAATTTGCCGGCGATAACGGCGGTGATGTTCCCCTCCCCATCATACTTACCTCCTTCACAGCTACATCTGTAAACGGCAAGATGGAACTCGCATGGCAAACCGTCACAGAAACCAACAATGCACGTTTTATTATCTACCGCAACAGCGAAGCCATTGGATCTGTAGACGGTGCAGGCACCACAAGCGAACCGCACACTTACTCCTATACCGATAACACGGTCATCCCAGGCGAGACCTATACTTACGTTCTTGCCGATGTGGATTATGCCAATGAAGAAACAAAGTATACTGATCAAGCTGTAACTATCACTATCCCCGAAAATGATATACCGACTGAATTTGCATTAGAGGCTAATTATCCAAACCCTTTCAATCCAACAACAGCCATCATCTACCAGCTGTCAAGCATCAGCGATGTTAATTTATCAATCTTTGATATGAGTGGTAGGAAAGTTGCAACGCTTGTTAACGAATCTAAGCCGGCAGGTTATCATTCAATAAACTGGGATGCATCAAATCTCAGTTCGGGGATATACTTCTATCGCTTACAAGCTGGAGACTTCGTTGATACAAAGAAAATGGTTTATATGAAGTAATCCGGTGTCGGTGACAAGTAATAATATAACAGCCTCTTTTATCGGAAGATTTGAGAGGCTTTTTGTTGCCCATCATCTCCCCCTCTCCACTTCTCCCTATCACATGTTAAAACCCCACAAAACCTATCTCAAAAATTAACGGTATAATAAGAAACACCCCGACTTTCATCAGGGTGTTAGTACCGAAGACCGGACTTGAACCGGTACGATCAATAAAGATCGAGGGATTTTAAGTCCCTTGTGTCTGCCAATTCCACCACTTCGGCATATGTTATAGTGAGGCGACGACCGGATTTGAACCGGTGGATAAAGGTTTTGCAGACCCTTGCCTTACCACTTGGCTACGTCGCCATTTTAAATAGCCCGTAAATATAAATATTTTCGCTGAAAAAACAATCAATTTATGTGGGGATTATTCTTTTGCGCTGAGCACTATGCACTGAGAATATGAGAAGCACTATCTTTCCCAGTGCTCACCCTCCCAGTGCTAAGTGTTTTTCACGTCACACGTTACGAATCACGAGTTACGCCTATTCATTGTTTACTGTTTACTGTTTACTGTTTACCTCTTTTTATGTATATTGTTTTTTACTTAACGAAAGGTAGACCATACTCATGCAAACACCCAAATTCCTATCCCCCATCCAGGTTCGCAATATTGCAAACGAATTCGGAAATCCCGTTTATGTCTATAGTGAAAAAAATCTCAGACGATCAGCTCAAGAAACATTGAATTTTCCCAATGCCTTTGGTTTGCGTGTCCGTTATGCAATAAAAGCTAATTCCACTGCCGCTATTATAAAACTTTTTGATTCACTTGATATTCATTTTGATGCATCTTCCTCTTTTGAAGTACATCGTTTACTTATGAATGGTATTGAAGCATCCAAGATACAATTAACCGCCCAGGAACTGGCTCCCGATCTACAAGATCTAATTGAAAAGGGCGTTCTTTTCAATGCTTGTTCATTGAGACAGCTGGAAGCATACGGAAAACTTTTTCCGGGACAGCATGTGTGCGTTCGTATTAATCCGGGTATCGGCAGCGGCCATGCTAATCGCGTCAATGTCGGCGGCCCCGCATCTTCTTTTGGTATCTGGTATGATTATTTCGATGAGATCAAAGCAATTGCTAAAAAATATAACTTGGTGATCAATACGCTTCACACTCATATCGGATCAGGTTCCGACCCCGCTGTATGGGAAAAAGTCACAAAAATGAATCTTGATGCGGTGAAAGTCTTTCCGGATGTAACGACCCTGAATATGGGCGGTGGTTTTAAGATCGGCCGTCTGCCGGATGAAAATACAACTGACCTACAAGAGATCGGCTCAAAGGTTAAAACCTATTTTGAAGCTTTCTATAAAGAAACCGGACGGAAGATCAAACTGGAGATCGAACCGGGGACTTATCTCATCGCTGCAAACGGTGCATTGATCGCCGAAATCGACGATATAGTTGATACAGGTAAAGACGGCTATACATTTCTGAAAACGAATACGGGCATGAGCGATATCCTGAGACCCACATTGTATGGGATTCAGCATGTTATGAATTTGGTTTCCCGTGATGAAAACACTTCCGCAGAAACAGAAAATGTCGTAGTGGTCGGTCATGCCTGTGAAAGCGGGGATATCCTTACGCCGACACTCGGCGATTCTGAAGGAGTAGCTTCGATCCCCCTCCCCAAAGCTGAAATTGGTGATTATATTGTCATCGAAGATGCCGGTGCCTACTGTTCTTCTATGACCGCGATCAATTACAATTCTTTTCCGCGTGTTCCAGAAGTTATGATCAAAGAAAATGGTGAATTTGTACTAATAAGAAAGCGCCAGACAATGGAGCAGATGATACAGAACGAAGTTCTGGTTTAATTAATTGTCATTTCGACCGTAGTTTATTTTGCTTAGCAAAATGAACGGAGTGGAGAAATCTCAAATCGTTAATAAGTTTTAAGTTTTTGAGATCTCTCCACTTCATCCGTCAACTGACCCCGAACGATCGGGGGTCGAGATGACATCATAAAGGTTAATATGGAAATAAAATCCTCTACTTTATACATCGTAGCAACCCCCATCGGCAATCTTGAAGATGTCACCTACCGTGCAATTCAAGTCCTAAAAGATGTTGATGCCATTATTTGTGAAGATACTCGCGTGACCACACGCCTGCTAGCCCGCTATGAAGTTCCCAAAAAAACCTTAATCCCCCATTACAAGAATCAGGAAGCCAAAAGCATTGCTCCGGTGATCGAAAGACTTGAAAACGGTGAATCATTGGCATTGGTTTCCGATGCGGGAACACCCGGTATATCCGATCCGGGGTATTATATGGTCTCGGAAGTGGTAAAAGCCGGTTTTACGGTAGAACCCATACCGGGTGTAACCGCCGCTACGGCGCTATTATCCGTTTCCCATATTCCTAATGGCCATTTCTATTTTGAGGGCTTCCTGCCCCATAAGAAGGGACGACAGACACGTCTAAAGTATCTGAAAGACATGGATTGTGGTGTTATTTTCTACGAATCCACTCACCGTATTATGAAATTCTTCAATGAAATACTTGAGTACTTCGGTGATAGAGAAGTTTTAGTAGGTCGAGAGTTGACCAAATTACATGAAACCATTTTTCGTGGGACATGTTCAGAGGCGATTGCTTTTTTTGAGGAGCATTCTCAAAAGGGGGAATTTGTAATACTAATTGACAAAGGACAATTGACCCTGCTTTGCTAAAGCTACGCAGGGCAGGCAAAGGACAATTAAATTATCAGTTGTCAATTGATAATGAATATTTACGCCATATTTAAATTTTTCTTTGTTGTTTTTACAATGGTTTGAAGAATTTTATTAATTTCAATGCAATCTAACATCAACGATCTCTGTCTTTCATTAAAATAATTTGTTTTCATTAATATATCTATCCAAAATTCCGTTTCACTGGCTTCCTTTAAAGCAATATTAGTTTTTGATAAAAAATCCTTTTTACTCTGTGCTTGGACAGCCTCTTTCATATTTGCCCCTATGCTCGTACCAGATTTTAATAATTGTTTAGACATAACAAATTCTTTCTTTTCTTTTTGAAGAAATTGATATGCATTTACAATTCTAATAGCAAATTGAATGCTTTTGTCGAGAATAAGATTCGTCCCCATTTTGCACCTCCATCTTCAATGGACAATTATACAAATATTACATAGGAATTATTTGCTTTTCAAGAGCGTATTTAAATCTGTGATGATGATCAATTATTTTGAGGCGAAATATTTTTTATACTACAGTTATCTCTTCTAATACTAACAAGATATTATAATTGTCAATTTTCCTTTGTCAATTATCAATTGATTGAATTGTCAACTGTCCTTTGTCAATTGTCAATTGTTATTGGGCATCAAACATTACACTCCATGCCACATAGAAACTTCGGGTAGAGGCCGGCCAATAATTATCTACCCTATCATCAATATCATTGTAATAGGTATAACCGAAGGTCTCATAGAGATTATTGAAGACATTATTCATCCGAATATCAATCATATTATTCATTCTGAGTGCTTTAAAAGGAATGCGAAATCCCAGATCGGCAACAAAATAAGGTTGAATTGCCGATGACTCGGTATTCATGAAATCAATATACTGTTTTCCAATGTATTTCAAGTTAAGCCAAGGTTGAAATTTCTCATTTTTGTAAGTAAAACGTGCTTTTGCCTGAAAAGCTGGAAAAGCGGGAATGGTCTTCCCTGCATAATCGGCAATGCCGCCGTAACCGCCCCAACCGAGTGAATCGGCGGTAAATTCTACAAAGTGATTATCCGAAAGACTCATGTTCGCTTTAATATCAAATTTGTTTATTGGAACATGAATGGCCATTTCAAGACCCTGGTGAAGGGTTTTTGGCGCATTACCCCTTAAAACCTCATCAGCATCTTGGTAACGATAATAAATCGGAATCAATTCGTTGCGAAAATCCATGCGATAAGCATTAAAGGCAAATGTCATCTTATCGGAGATATAATCGAGTCCGAGTTCAAGATCAAGTAAAGATTCATGCTGGATCAATGGATCCGTGATCGCGCCGTTATAGGGATCCACAACGGCTGCTATGACCGTAACATCGTTATCGTCGTAAAGGTCATTACTAGAAGGTTCACGTTTTGAAGTTGAGATATTGATAAAACTGGAAAGTTGTTTAGTAAAATTATATCGCAAGCCAAGATGCGCATCCAAAAAGTGGTATGGAATCACAAAATGGTAAGGATTAGTAAAAACACCTATGGTATCTTGTTTGACTTCAAAGCGATGGGTCAAATATCTTACATCTCCCTGAATATATAATTTATCTGAAAGCGTGACCATATCTTGGATATAGATCGAAGCGGAATTTTTATTGGTCATATTTTCATAGAAGCGATGACCTAGCGGGATCTCTCCCAGATCCTCGATATATACGACTTCTCCATAATGCGTTGAACCATAAAAGCGGACATCACCGCCCAGAGATAAAATAGAATTCGGAAAACTGTAACTCAGATCCGCAATCCCCCCAATATACTGATTATCCAACCACTTCCGGGTGATCAGATCAACTTCTGTGGTATCGATAAAACTCCTGACATTATATTCATCAAGATCTGAGCCACCTTTAAATTGCTGATAATATCCGTCGCCATTTACATAATATACCGTTCCGAATGCCTTGATCTTATCGGTGATCAAATGGGTATGGTTCAAGAGAAATATTGATTGAGTAAATACATCTTTATTTACATCCGAGTAACCGCCCTGATAAGTGGTGTCGGCATAGAAATTGTATCGTCGGTCATTCATATCGTTAAGATCATAACCATATTGCGGACTAACGCCGTCCCAAGAGAAATTGGTCGCTTCATGACCCCAGAGATACTCCGCACGGGTCATGTGAGTGGGCTGTACCCACTGAAATCCCACATGAGCCGATTCCTGTTCGGTCCCGCTTTCAATACGGTAGCCATCACTTTCAAGATCGGAAAATCTAAAAACAAAGGAAATGCCCTGTTCGGGGAAAGGGTTACCCACATAGGATATGGACCGTTTGCCACTGGGAGCGTTCAACGCGTTTCCATCAAGAAAATTGCCATAGGCAATGGTCGCTTTTACACCGGGGTCAAGTTTGGATATATCACTCTCCATATTGACCGAACCGCCAAAGGCACCGGATGATAATGAATTTCCAATTCCACGTTGAACTTGTACATCCGAAGCATCGTTAAGCACGTCACCATGATCCACCCAATAGACCGCGTGAGCTTCGGGATCATTCAAGGGAACACCGTTGTACATCACACCGATGCGATCCTGAGAAAAACCACGGATATTGAGGTAAGTATAACCACTGCCGTTACCGGCATCCGAATAAGCATAAACACCCGGTTCCATATCAAGCACCATGGGCACATCCTGCTGATGATAGAGTGCATCTATATCTTCACGATCAAGGGTTGTAAATGCAATCGGTGTTTTTCCTGTAATGGCACGCTTACCGGTCACCAAAACCTCTTCGGCATGAAGAACAATGGGATCTAATGCTATTTTGTTATTCATCGATTCAACAGATAGCACTAAGGTTTTATAACCAATGTGCGAAATTCGCAGGGATACGGGCAAATGATCAATTTTAATTTTAAATTGACCATTGTTATCTGTATAGATCCCGCTTTTATTGTCCAGAACTTCAACAGATGCCGCGATAATACCCTTTTGGGTCTCGGCATTGATAATGGTTCCGGTGATCAGCGTTTGTCCGAAGACAGGCATGCAAGCGGTAAGGACCGCAAGGCAGAATAGAAGTCGTTTCATGTTTTCCTCCGCCGGAATTATCCGGATCAGGTTCCAGGGTTCTTCTCAGCCGACGGAACTTCTCCTTCCGCAGCGCCCCTAACTTGGTGGAAGGTATGACATTTCATTTCAAGATGTCAATAACAAATCAATAAAATTGTCATCTTGAGCGAAGTCCATCGGAATCTTGATGAAGATGGACGCAGTCGAAAGATCTATTCATGCTACCTAACACTATTTCATGAATAGATTTCTCCGCTCCGTTCATACCCCTACGGTGAATTCACTTCGGTCGAAATGACAGTTGAATTAATACTACCATTATTTTGGGGATTTATTGTCGCAACAGGCATCCGCCGGCCGGTGGACATCGATGTTCAGAATCTCTGTGTCGTTCCTATTCTCAAAAATAATTAATGCTAATATTTGTTATGTGTTAATGGATACTATTATGATACTGGTTGTGAACTTGTTATTACAAATTATTGAGTCAGTAGTGAAATGCTCACGGAGATCTCCCTACGGGACCCCGCCAGCTGGCGGGGTTGAAACAATCCTGAAACAAGTTCAGGATGACATTGTTCAGGATGACTCGCGAGCTTCTTCTCCTTTTCCCCTTCTCCCCGCCTCAAAATAAAAAAAGGACAGCAACGCTGTCCTTTTTTTATTTAAATCTGTACTAATTACATATCAAGCAAGATCGGATCACCAAATCCCAATTTCTTGAGTGGCTCCATTTGAGTGGCAGCGTCACCAACGACAAGATAAATCATCTTATCGGGATGCAAATATTCGTTAGCCAAAACTTTATGAGATTCAAGTGTCATATTGTTTACAACTTTTTCATTGTCTTTAATATAATCAACAGGCATTCCATAATAATCCACCATCCACAATAAATTTAACATATTGTCCATGGTCTCAAAACGACGGGTATTTGATTTCAAAATAGCATTCTTAGTGAAATCAAGTTCTTCTTTAGTAATCCCATCTTTATATTCAGTCATCAGATCACGGATGATCTCAAGTGATTCCAAGGTTGCATCTGTAACCACTGATGTTGATACACTGAAAGGACCTGCAATTTTTGTTCCACTAAAACCTGAACGTGCACCATAAGTGTATCCCTTTTCTTCTCGCAACGTCATATTGATGTGAGATCCGAAAACATCACCAAGTTGATAGTTCATAACATAAGCGGGATAATAATTATCATCGTTACGTTTCATGCAAAGATTACCAACACGAAGAGCTGATTGTTTTGATCCTGGGATATCAACAAAATAGACTGCCGATTCTTTAATAGGTGCAGGTAATTTGTATTCCGGGATCACCACGTCTTTAGCATCCCATGTTGCCTCAAGATCTTTTAGGGCTTTTTTAACACGAGCGGGAGAAACAGCACCGGCTATCTCAAAAGATGCTACTGAGGGTGAGAAGTTAGCTTCATAATAGGCTTTCAGATCATCCATTGTAATACTTTCAACAGATTCGATCGTTCCGACTGTAGGAATGCTATAAATATGATCTTCACCGTAAAGTAGTTTGCTGAAAGTTTGACCGGCTACCGTATTTGCATCAGCTTTTGAACGTTTGATACCATTGATCAAACGAGTTTTAGCTAATTCAAATTCTTCTTCATCCCAACGCGGTTCAAGTAGGATCTCTTCTACGAGATCTATAGTCTTTTCAAAGTTACGAGCTAAGCAGTTGCCTGAAATGATCATGCTTTCTCTACCTGAATGTACATGGATAGATGCACCGAGAAAATCAATCTCTTCTTCTAGTTCTTCAGGTGTTTTATTTTTGGTTCCTTCGTTCATCAGATTAGCAACAAGATTAGCAACACCCGGTTTTTCCATAGAATCCAAAAGATGTCCACCACGAAGTATCAATTTATAAGAAACGAGAGGTAATTCATCGTGCAATACCCCATATACCTTAATTCCGTTTGATAATTCTCTTTCCCAAACAGTGGGCAGATTAATTTCAGGCATAGGTCCTTTTTCAGGTTCTGCACTTCTGTCTATCTTTGAAGGAGTTTTTTTAACTTCTTCGTCACTTGCGGCAACTTGTTCAACTCGTTCCATATCTTCAACATTTTCTTCTACAACATCTGCTTTAACAGATCCTTCAGCAACCATATCAAGTTGGCCTTTGGGGACAAAACTGGTTGCTACATAATTCTTGTCTTTGATATATTTATCATACACTCGCAAGATATCATCTTTTGTAACGGCTTTTAAGTAAGCAAGATCCTGAACCATATAACCCGGATCACCTGTAAAGACATTGTTTAAAGCAAGATTAAACGCTTTGTTTTCCAAGCTCTTGATCCCATTATAGAAACCTGTTTCCAATTGAGCTTTTACTCGTTCAACATCTCTATCTGTAAAGCTTTCATCTTCGAATTTCTTAAATGCTTCAAAAACGGCGTCTTCAACATCAGCAAGACTTACACCTTGATTCGCGGTGACATTTACATAGAATTCACCGGCTAATTCTTTGTGATAAGGATAAGCGCTTGCACGTGATGTGTAATTCTTTTCTTTGACAAGAACTTTGTAAAGTGGTGCTTTTTTACCATCCGAAAGAAGACTTGACAAATATTGCAATGCATAGGCATCTTTATTGCCTTCTTCTACTGTAGGCCAAACCATGGTCAGCATGGATGCTCTAGCAAAATTATCTTCATGATAAAGCTTTTTGGTTTTTTCTAAAGTAACCGGCATAGCTTTCATAGGGGCCGGATCACCGTGTGCCTTAAGTTCGGCAAAATATTTTTCAACCAGTGCTTTGACTTCAACGGGATCAATATCACCTGCGATAACAAGTGTTGCATTGTTGGGACCATAAAAATCATTGTAGAATTTTTTTACATCCGGAACAGTTGCATTGTTAATATCTTCTACAACACCAATCGTCTGCCAATTATAGGGATGTCCTTCAGGATAAACGGCTTTACCGATCACATAGGAACGATGTCCATAAGCGTTATTATCTACTACTTGACGTTTTTCATTGGTAACAACGTTTTGCTGATTTGTAAAAGCAGCGGGCGTTACGGTATTGATCATATAACCCATGCGATCAGATTCCATCCATAATACCATTTCTAAAGCATTTTTAGGTACTACTTCATAATAAACCGTACCATCAGTCCAAGTACCACCATTGAGTGTACCACCGGCATTGTTGATTTTGTTAAAAAATTGATCTTGAGCAATATTTTCAGATTCCTGAAAAAGCATGTGTTCAAAAAGGTGAGCAAATCCGGTTTTTCCGGGTGTTTCTCTATTTGAACCAACATGATACTGAATAGCGACCGCGGTTATAGGATCACTATCATCGACATGAAGAATAACATCAAGTCCATTCTCCAATTCATATTTTTCGTAGGTAATGGAAAGGTCAGCCTTATCACAACCGACGAAGAGCAAGAGAACGCTCAACACGACTGGAAGTATCCATTTCTTCATTTTAACTCCTTTATTTAATATTCCTGAAAGTCTGAATATAAGATACAAGATTAAAGTCTAAAGATTAAAGAGGGTCAACAAAATGTCTTGATCTTAACCTTAACCTTAACCTTAATCTTAACCTTAATCCGGTTTTTCTTCAAATAACTTATATTATATAACAAATTATCTACGAAGTCATACTAAAAATGTAAACGATGGTATCGCCCATTTTTTTCTTTTTTATAGCTTCCCATTCTCCTGAAGTAAACTTTCCTCTTCTACTATATTCAAGTATTAGAAGAGCTTCCGGGTTGAGATGTTCCCTGCAAAGATTGAAAAATGTTTCATTTAATTCAAGTTCATAGGGTGGATCAGCCAAAATAATATCGTATTTATTCTTATCTCGTTGAAAGAATTTTAATACATCAGATTTTATACACTTCCATGTATTGTCAGGGGCTTTGATGCTTTCAAGATTTGAATAACTTAATTGAATTGAACGGGAATTGTTATCAACGAAAGTCACATGTTCTGCATTATGCGACAAAGCCTCGATCCCAAGTGCTCCTGTTCCACAAAAAAGGTCTATGACACGACGTCCTTCAAGATTCTGAAGGACGTTGAATATATATTCTTTTACTTTACCGGTCGTAGGACGAATTGAATGTTTTGGATTGGCTATATACAAACCGCCATAACGACCGCTGATAATTTTAGACATTATTCTCTTTCATAAAATACTAAAAGCAGCTCAAGTTGATTTGATTGATCTATCGAATCGTAAGTTGATGTTATGTCTCTCACCGCAAAAGCTGCAGGGATAGCCTGTAATTCTTGCAGGAATACCATGATCGCAGAACGACTTCCATTGGCCATAACTTTTATATCATGCTTGATTATTCCACCATCCATGGTCTTTGTGCCATTAATGCGCTGAGATACGATCACATCGGCACTGTTGGCCGCAATGGTCAGATAATCATCGAACCATTTTACATCAAGATCCCAAATGCGTTCGGGACGATCCTCTTTCCTTAAGGCGGGAAGATCACTGGTCAATTGAACCCTGGTTTCCTCTCCTATTTTCTCTTCATCACCGGCAAGTATGGACGTAAACATATCATGCTGTTCAATAACATTCGAATAAGACTGGATTAACATAGAAAAACGTGATTTAACTGAAATACTCAGTTTATCCTCTGAGATAGTTAGCTTATCAAGTGTCATGCCACCCGGAATTTTTGACCAAACAAACTCGGCAGCCATTAAATTACGGCGAGATAATGCAAGTTCATCACGTATGGTATCATAAATAGGCGGACTTTTAAGTATTTTTTCTTCGGTTGATTCTTTTATGGTTTCTTTTTCAATCGATTTTTTTACTTTAATGATCTGCTGAGGGGCTTCTTCTTTGATCTCTTTAATGTTTTCTTTTACAGGATCTGTTTTTGATTCAGCTATAACAGGATTTTCAATGTAAACAACTTCCCGATCATTGCGATGTATCCATGATGTTTGGATCTTATCAATGGTTCTATTCCAGACTTTTGCTACGTTTCTTCCAAAACCCTGAAAGAAATTCAAGGTTCTATCAGGTTTAATAACAAAAACAGTAGCGACCCCGACAATGATGAATATTAGCAAAAACAACCAAAAATGAAATTTTCTTGGTTTCTTATATTCTTCAGTTGATGCTGCGGGTTGCTGAAAATAAAAGTCATCATTCCCACCGGAAAATGTATCATCAAAACGAAGGACTTCTTTTTCTTTGTTCTGATGAGGGACTTTTGTCATCTGATCTTCACGTAGTAAATTAATCTTCATTTCTTTACCTCCCTTATATCAATGCACCTAAAGCCGATGAAAACACAGTATCGAAATGTTTATCATACGCGGCAGATGGTACGTGATAGCTGGTATTGACATTCATCGGATTCAATATCACAATGTCCGGCTGTATTTTAACAAGCTCATTCATATCTTTGATACAATCACTTTGCCCGGTGATAAAGATCCGATATCTATCAAGTTTATCGGCATTCTTTTGTACGATTGCTTCACAAAGTCCATCGGGAATCATCCCATTCCGGGCAATATACAGTAAATGATCATTGATATAAGAAAAACGTGCATAACCTAATACGTTATCGTTACGAACTGAAACAAGTTCAACCTCGTTTTTCTTAAAACCGATCACGATATATTCTGTATCTTTTGATGCTTTCTTTGCAAGCTCGGTAGCATTAAAAATGTTAATGCCAATTCCTATCAGACGGCAACGATGATCTTCACAGACAGAACTAAAAAGTTCAAGGATCATTTTCGGATAGTAAACAGATGTCAATAATGCAAATCCGTTTTCTTTGTAGACTACTTTAACCTGACAATCACTTTGAGCTATTAATTCCTGACCGAATTTTAATTCGGTCAGCCAAACATCCTTATCTACGATGGACTTAACCTTATCTTTGGGTATATCATCATATAACGCGATATAGGCAAGATCAGCCGGAAAAGAGAAAAATAAATCCTGCTCTTGAATTTTTAATTTATCCAGGATCTCTTTCAACATATCACTAAGAAGATCCTTAGCATTATGTTGATACAAAAAACTCCTGTCAAAAGAAAAATCAGGCGGGAACAACCCAAGTTGTTCAATATTTTTCTTTCCCTTTTGCGTCTCGCTCAAATATACAAATACAGACTCATCGTGATGTAACGCGAGAGTTAACATATTTATTTATCCCAAGAAGCTTCTCCATTCATAATAAAGCCATGACCGGTATCTTTATATGTGAAGAAGAAATATTTTCTATCTGAATATCCACCACGGATAGGGCTGGTAATAATGACTGTATCACTATCTTTACCCTTAACGGTTATCTTATATTCTTTTCCGGTCAAGGGACCTATAAGAAGTGAATCAACTAGATTAAAATGTTTATATTTTATAACTTTTTCTATGATCGTATCAATGGTCGTATCAAGAATAACACCTTCCCATAGGGTATCTGCGTATTTGTAACGATCCTTATATTCGCCAAGATATACAGTATCCCATGTTCCTGTCTCACCATTGTACTCAACGGCTGTATATACTCCCACCAAGCTGGTATCTTTAGCATGATATGGATTTGAGAATACGGTATCATATTCTGTGAACCAGAATTCAGGTACATTAATGGCTACATCTTCGCCCCTATAATTAATCGTTTGATTACCAATGTATTCACTATCTGCAAGAATAGAATCCCGCACGGCAGAAACAAACCAAAGAACACCCTTTATATCTGTATCATAATAACCTGTTAATTTATGATACATGCGCTGTGCATCCCACAATTGTTCCATTTTCCATTGTGAGCGATGTCGCATATCGTTTTCGTCTTTCCATATGTTATTGGGAATAAAAATAACCAATAATAAAATAACTAAAAGGATAACCGCTATCCATTTAATGACGAATGACCATTTTTCATTGTAATATTGTTGCTCTTGCACAATACCTCCTAAAGCACTATAAGGTAATTAAAGGTTTTAATTTATCGAGGGTCTTTGGGCCGATACCACTAATATTGGTAAGTTCATCCAAGCTTTTAAACGGACCGTTTTTATCGCGATACTCAATAATATCTTTTGAGCGTTCCATTCCAAGATAAGGAAGCGCTTCAAATTCCATTAAGCCTGCAGTATTTATATTTACAGGTTTGCCAGGCAATGTTGATTCTTCTCTGTTTTCATCTTCCCGCTGAAAAGTATTCTTCATTTTAATATCGGATGATCGCAGTATTCGTTGTTTATTTATTACCTTACGAATAACAAATCCCACAGCTCCTAAAAGCAGTATCAACGCGACAACAAGAATGATGTTTTTTTCTTTTTTAGTGAACATAAAAGCCCCCTTTATCAGGGTATAAACTTCTCAATTTTACTATTTTTTTTCTTAGAATACAATTGATATAATTCTTTTATAAGGTTTTTTTCGTCTTTATCCATCTGCAATGGAGTCTCGATCTTGATCTGAATTAGTTGGTCACCATGACGATGTCCATGCAATACTGGAAGACCCTTTCCGCGAAGACGATAGATCTTTCCATTGTCAGTTCCGGAATTAATCTTAAAACTGACTTTTCCGCTTAATGTGGGAACCTCAACTTCAGCACCAAGAACAGCTTGCGGCCAGGTGATTACGCAAGTGATAATGACATCGTTACCCGATCGGGTAAAAACCGTATGGTCTTGTTCTTTAAAGATCACAATCAGATCACCGGTTTCACCCTGTCTTTTACCAATATTCCCTTCCCCGGCAAGGGTCATGTAATTTCCATCTTGTACACCGGCGGGAATATCTATGCTAACACTTGCTTCTTGCTTTATCCTGCCTTCTCCATGGCATGTCTGGCAAGGAGAATCAATGATGGTACCTTGACCTTGACATTGATAACATACTTTTTCACTTATCATTTGACCAAAGAACGAATTGACGCGTTCCCGAACTTTACCAGTACCGTGACAAACCGGACAGGTATGTTTGCCGGTTCCACCTTCTCCATGGCAATTCGAACAATTTTCAAAACGTTTTATCTTGATCTGTTTTTTAACTCCGCTATAGATCTCTTCAAGAGTTAAGCGAAGATTTACGCGCATATCCGCACCCCGGCTGGTATTTCGATGTTGTGTATTGCCTCCAAAGAAAGAGCCAAAACCACCGCCACCACCACCAAATGCATCTCCGAAAATATTTCCAAATTGAGAGAAAATATCATCCATGGACATCCCTTGTCCACTGAAACCACCGCCACCGCCAAAACCGTTTTGTTTTAAACCGTCATGACCGAATTGATCATATCGCTGACGCTTTTCGGGATTCGAAAGAGCTGAATACGCTTCAGCTGCTTCTTTGAACTTTCCTTCAGCTTCTTTATTGTCGGGGTTTTTATCGGGATGATATTTAACAGCCAATTTACGGTAAGCTTTCTTTAACTCTTCCTGAGTTGCCGACTTGCTTACCCCTAATATGTCATAATAATCTCTGGGCATGTATTACTCAATTATATTTACAATTACCTTCGCATGGCGAAGTACTTTATTATCGATCATATATCCTTTTTCAAACTCTTCAAGGATAATATTGTCTTTTTCACCTTCAACCGAACGAGTCAACATGGCATCATGTTTTTCGGGATCGAATTCTTCTCCCACAGAATTAAAGGACCTGACCGTGTAATTTTCAAGATAGCTCAATAATTTGTTTAGGAGCATGGTAAAACCTTTGGCAATTTCACTATCATCATTATAATGCTGCAAAGCACGGTCAATGTCATCCAGAACAGGCAAAAGATTCGCTAACATACTGTCCTTATATAATTCCTTAGTACGCAATTGGTCTTTATTTATGCGCTTTTTATAATTTTCAAATTCTGCAGCCAATAAAAGAAAATTGTCCTGTGTTTCTTTTAATGTTACTTGAAGATCGGCATTTTCAACGATAAGCTTATCAATTTCTTTAGAACTTAAAACCAGCTTCTTCGTTGAAGTTTTCTTTTCAGCTTTAGCTTCGTGTTTTGTTTTGATTTCTTTGACTGTTTCAGCTTTCTTTGCTTTTGTGGGCTCCTTCGGAAAACTTACTTTCTCCGTAGGATCTTTTTTTGATTTTTCGTCTGTCATTCTTTCATTCTCCTTTGTGTGACGATCTAATCCTTCCCTTGCCCCGCAAAGATAATAAATTTACATAAAATAACTAATCTTTTCAAGAGATAATAGAGAAAGACGTGAGACGTGAGACGTGAGACGTGAGACGTGAGACGTGAGACGTGAGACGTGAGACGAAAATTCAAAATCTTATTCGTAATAGCAAACTATATTGAATGTCATTTCGATCCGTCAGCTGACGGAAGAGATCTCAAAATCATTATTTTTCAGCGATTAATTTGAGATCTCTCCACTACACTGCGTTCCGGTCGAGATGACAGTAAATTATTTTTTTTTGCGATGCGAATAATTTCATTCCTTCTTTCTCGCTTCTCCACCTCTTTGTTTCTTTCGTATAGCCGTAATAATTCCTGTGCAAAACAAAAAGGGTTCGACATGTCAAACCCTTACTTTATTCTTTTTACTTTAATCTTTAGTCTTTACTTGACGAATCTCATAACATCGTTTACAGATAAAGTTTCATAACATAGTTTACATAT
>CAYNBL010000007.1:0-41403 GCA_964395205.1 uncultured bacterium
AGCATATGTAAACTATGTTATGAAACTTTATCTGTAAACGATGTTATGAGATTCGCCACTTACTCCCTACTAATCTTCCAGATCTTCAATGATCTCTTTCCTTATTTCACTCCCTTCCGGTGTAGGATAGAGCATGCCAACGTGACAGATCTTTTCATATTCATGATAATTGAAATCAATTCCAAGTTCTATGGCCATTTTATGAAGTTTACGGCAATCTGGAACAAGCAGATCATGGGTACCTACATAACAAGATATCGGTGCAAGTCCTGTCAGTTTTCCATAAATCGGACTGACAAGATAATGCGTACGATCTAGAGGTCCTGCATATAAGTGCCCGGCCTCTAATATAGATTCTATATTCAGTAGGGGATCATTTTTATCAAAATCCATAATATCGGGATTGCTTAGAGTAACATCCACACAGGGTGATAACATGATAAGCTGTTTGGGTTGTGGTAAGCCCTTCTCCTGCAGAAGCTGACCAAATGCCAAACTCATACCTCCCCCTGCAGAATCACCGATAATACTTATTTTTTTAGGATCTACTTCTTTGATCAACTCGGTATAGATTTTCAGCAACATATCAAAAACATGGGTTACATTGTACTCAGGTGCCAATGGATAATCCGGTGCAATTACTTTAACTTTAAGTTGATCAATGATATATGATATGAATAACCAATGGCCGGAAACAAAATTATACATATAGGAACCACCATGAAGGTAGATAATGACCTCATCGCTCTTATTGTTTAGAGGTTCCAGAGACCAAACCCTATGTCCTAAGTTGTCATCTATTCCAATAAGATACTTAAAATACATGCTATTCAAGGGCCTTGCCGGAGTCGTTTTGTTGAGATAATTCATAAATTCCAACAAGCTATTACCTTCTTTGATCTTTGAATCCCAAATCGTTTTTTCAATTGCTTGGGCTACCCAGCTTTTTTCATAGCTATCTTTATCAATTACTTTTTCACTGTCTGGTTCAGCAAGTATCTGAGCCTGAAGAATAACAGATAACAAAAACAAACTGAGTAATAGGAGTAAAATCTTATTTTTCATCGTTATTCCATAAGCTATTCAAAGAATTAAATATAAACTCTCTACAAGCTTTTCCCTCAGGTGTGGGATAAAGCATCCCATCATGTAAGAGACCTTTAATTTCATTATAATCGATTTGATGTCCTGCGTTTATAGCTTTTTCTTTGAATTTCCTACAATCGGGCATAAGTATGTCATTATCTCCAACATATAATGTGATCGGCGGCAAGCCCTCAAGTGAACCGAACAAAGGACTTACCAAATAATTGCGTCTGTCCAGATTTCCCGCATAGGCTATACCCGCATCGATCAAGCCTTGAATATTCAAAATAGGGTCAAGTTTATCTATTTCCATAATCTCGGGATTGTCCATGCTAACATCCAACCACGGTGAAAGCAAGAACAGTTGAGAGGGTTGTTCAATTTCCTTTTGATGCAGGTATTGAGATAAGGCAAGTGCCAGTCCTCCCCCGGAAGAATCCCCCATGAGAGTAACATGTGCCGCTCCAACACGTTCAATTAAATCTTTATAGACCGGGATCAGCATTTCAAAAACATCGTCAACCGTTTCTTCGGGTGTTAAGGGGTAATCGGGAGCAATGACCGTACATTTTAATTTATCTGCCAGTGCGCCAATCAAAAACCAATGACCAGGAGTAAAATTTGCCGCATAGGCACCCCCGTGAATAAAAAGTATATATTTATTTTTGAGAGCCTTGCGTGAAGAAATACTCCACACTTCGCGATTAAAAGTATTTTTCGATGAAATTGAGAACATATTTTCCATCAAACGAGGTGGCTTTGCCCTATTTCGCATTCTTGCAAATGCTTCCAGAGTATTTTTCTCTTTCATTCGGGCAAGACGTAGACTTGCTTCGAGAATTCGATTGACAACACTTTGCTGTTTTTCGGTGTACATGATTTAATATAAGCTGTTCAAAAATAAAATAGTATTGAAATATTGTTTTGTAGTTTAGAGTTTGAAAACTGAATTAGATAAACATAACTCGTCATCCTGTCCGTCAGCTGACGGATCAGGATCTCTCCGAAAGTTATGAAGAAGGGTAATATTGGTAATGAGGGTTATCTTTCCGTTTTCTAAGATAAATACGAACGAAGCTGAATAATCCATATTTATTCATAAATTCTATCAATATTGACGAATGTGACAGACATAGAGATCTCCCTTCGGGACCCCTACGGGGCTGAAGCAAGTTCAGGATGACGCGACTTTTCGTTCTTCCTATTGTATGTAATACGTTACATCTATTAAAATCGGATATTGACGATCGGCAAAGGAGATCCAAATCCTTCTACCATTGCGTTTATCAGACAAAAGGATTTGAAAGTGGGGATTTGTTCAAGCCTGATTGGTATTTCCCGTATTTTTCCACTATCTATTAAGCGCGCACGGCAGGTTCCCGCCAATAGAGGTGTATCGGGAGTTAACCATTCTTTCCCATCGAAAAAAACAATATTTGCACTAGACGTATCAGTTATAAAATCATTTTTAATGATCAAAATATCATCGCACTCACCTTTGTACCTCATAAGTCGATCTATCGGTCGCCGGTTGGTTTTCTTACAACTATAATCGATCGTATTGTCTTTCACTATTTGTAAGGTCTTGATGTTTTTGGGTTTATATTTTTCGGTTTCATATTGAAAAGATGTTTTATTATATAAAAAACGCAGCTTGATCTTATCAACACTTAGATCTTTGGGAAATTTAATTAACTCATCAAGCTTAAAAGGAGCGGGCTCGCCGTAAACATGCAAAAATGTTCGTTCAAGACGACCTTGATGATAATTTAAGTTCAGGACAATACCATTTTCAATCCGGATGCTTTCAACTAAGGGGTACATAAACTTTATCCACCATTTCATTATATTCATTTTCCAAATTGCTATTCGCAGTAATACCGCCACCGCTTCGAAATTGGAATCCATTTTCTGTCTGTTCAATATATCGGATATTCACGGCGGAATCAATTTCCTTTCCATCAAATACTCCAAAAACGCCCGTAAAATAGCCACGATCCATTTTTTCCGCTTCACGAATGATCTCAAGGGTCCTCTGTTTGGGCGCACCACTGATAGATCCCGCAGGCAGAAGTGTGACCAGTATATCACCGATCCGTTTTTGCCAATGCTCGTCCAGATCTCCCCGTATCTCTGAACTGACCTGTAAAAGATCTTTGCGATTTGTGTGTATTTCGGATAAAAATCGAAATTTTGTGACAGTGATATTCTGTGCAACCATGGCAAGATCATTTCGGATCAGGTCAACGATCGTATTGTGTTCCCAGGTTTCCTTCTTGTTCGCCATAATTCGTTGAGCCGCATTGGGCAGATCCGCATCGATGGTCCCTTTCATGGGATAAGAGAAAATTTGCCCTTTATGTGTGCGGACAAAGCATTCGGGGGAAAAGATCGTGAATTGATCTTTAAATAATAGCTTATAGTCGGCTCTTGCCTGCATGAATATATCATTCAATGAACGATCCAGGTGAATGAGCGTTGGGTAAGTTATATTGATCAGATAGGTATTTCCGGTAAGCAAATGTTTTCTGGCACAGTTAAATCCTTTTAGATAATCCGTGTATACCATGGGGAAGATCTCCAAATTCGCTGCCGATGTTTTGATTGTTTTTCTTGATGAACGCAGGATCGGTAGCCGGAACATGATCCCTTCATTTTCTGCCTCTTCAAACGTGAAAATACGTGGTTTTTTTAACTCAAAATCCACCAGAAAAAGGAAGGGTATCCCCTGCTCCCCATATCGATTTGCTGTTTCATTAAATGATCTTAAGGTCATATTTCCTCAATAAAATTCCGCAAAATTCGAAAACCGTGCTCGCTTATATACGATTCGGGGTGAAATTGCACCCCGTAAACGGGAAATTCTTTATGCTTCACCGCCATGATGGTCTTAGTTTCACTTTCACCGAGCAATTCCAACGACGCAGGAAATCGCTTGGGATCAATGGCCCAGGAATGATATAGTCCGACATGGATCTCTTTTGGAATATTAGCGAACAGCGGGTCATTTTTCAATATTCTCATGCGATGCGCTTGTCCGTGTACAACAGGATCAATGTGAAGCAATTCTGCTCCGAGATATTCCCCTAAAGCCTGATGCCCGAGACATATCCCTAAAATAGGCTTTCGCATCAAACATGACTCAAATACATCAAAAAGGATCGGGAAATCCCTTGGTAATCCGGGTCCCGGTGACATGATGACCTTATCAAAGGGTTCGATCTCATTCAATTTTAAACACGAACTTTTTATCACCTTGAAATTTACACCATCCATTCGGCGAAGATAATCCACAATATTATAAGTGAAAGAATCGTTGTTGTCGATGAGTAATACTTTTTGCATTTAGGAATATACAATGAAAATGATGGATTATGGATTATGAATTATGAATTATGAATAAATATTTTTATATTCTTCAGAAAAATATGGAGAAATAATGCTATTTATACATCGTTCAAAATTCATTTCTGTGATCATGATCACACTTTTATTTACAACATTGCTTGTTGCATCCGACTGGAAGCTCAATCCCGGGATGTTCAATCCCAGCGGCGTACCTTCCCTGACTTTTTCTCAACCGCGCTTTGCGGATCTGGATGCAGATGGCGATCAGGACATGATACTGGGATCCATTTCAGGGAAACCCGTTTTTCTTACCAATACCGGTACAAGCACCTCTCCTCAATTTTCTATTATTGATGATATTTTTGCACCCGTCAATGAATTGGATGCGGAAGTTGGCGTTTGTTATGATATCGATGCAGATGGCGATCTGGATCTGATCTCGGGTGGTTATCGTGGACTACAGCTTTACCGGAATACCGGAAATGCCATTGCCCCCGTATTTGTAAAAGTGGACAATTTCTTTTCGGAACTGACCCTAGGGTCCAATCCCGTTGCCGATCTCGGTGATATTGACCAGGATGGGGATCTTGACTTGGTCGTGGGATTCAGTGAAGACGGTGCGGTAAAACTTTATACCAACAGCGGCTCCGATTCCATAGCGATCTTTCTGGAAAGTTCAGCTGTTACGCTAGGCGATCTGGGTTTGTTCGCTTACCCTGTCTTTTGTGATCCCGATAACGACGGTGACCTGGATATCTTTTGCGGTCAGGATGGACATTATTTTACCTATTTTCAAAACACCGGCACAGCTCTTTCCGGCTCATGGGCAAGCAACGGCGGTGTCTTTTCGGGATTGGGTGCGGGAACCTATTTCAATTCACCCGCTATCGTGGATATCAACGGAGACGGCAAACAAGACCTTATTTATGGAAATTATAGCGGTCCCCTGAATTATTATAAAAATACCGGCTCCACGTCGACACCCACTTGGACTGTGAATACATCCCTTTTTGGCGGAATTATAGATGTAGGTGGAGCCAGTACACCTTTTTTTATTGATAAGGACCGTGACGGCGATCTTGATATGGTCACCGGTACTCAAATGGGCTATATCAAACTCTACAGAAATGACGGTTCTGCTTCGGCACCTACCTTTAAATATGCAACCACCTATGCACCTTTAAAACATTCCATTTACTCATTCGTATCATTTGCCGAGGTAAGCGGTGACGAATCATATGATGCGCTGGTGGGTGACCTGAACGGAAATATATATTATCACATGGGTTCGGGCTATACTTTTGCTTCAAGCTCCTTAAACATTGCTAATATAGGTGAATGGTCAGCGCCGCGATTTATAGATATGGACTATGACGGCGATCAGGATATCGTGGCTGGGAATGAAGACGGCTTTCTGACTTACTATGAGAATCAGGGAAGTACAAGTCTACCCCTTTGGTCCGAGGTTTTCAACTACTTCGACAGTCTGGATGTTGGCTATAATTGCGTACCGGCCTTTGCGGATCTTGATTTTGACGGGGATTACGACCTTTTAGCCGGAGGCGGTTACCACAAAGCTCATTATTATGAAAATGTTGATGGGTCTTGGGTGGAAGATACCAGTATGGTAGAAGGCATCGTTACCAAACAGAACGCCTCCCCTGCCTTTGCCGACTTGGACGGCGACGGCGACCAAGATCTGATCCTGGGAAATTACGATGGAAACTTCGATTATTACGAGAATATGCGCGAGGTCGTGGCCATCAAACCAACGACTGCTTTACCCGAAGATTTTAAGTTGAACAGCTATCCGAATCCATTTAATCCCAGTACAGCGATCAGCTTTTCCATCTTCGCCAAGGCTTCGATGGACAGGCAGAGACTTGTTCAAATCAATATTTACGATCTTAGCGGAAAACTGGTGAAGAATATCTTGAATGAAAATAAAACAGCCGGAGAATATACGATCAATTTCACTGCGCCCGCAACCATGAGCACAGGGATCTATTTTTGTAGATTGAAGGTTGATGGTGTTACTGCGGATACGAAGAAAATTACCTTGTTGAAATAACATAAGACGTGAAACGTAAAACGTGAAACGTAAGACGTTTCTGAAACGCAAAATTGATTCATGAAAGAATAAGAATATGTCATCCCGGACTTGCCTGCCATCCGAAGCCTTGGCGTAGGATGGACCCGGGATCTCATTTTTTGGCCTAATGGTAATTTTAGGGGGCTATTTTGCCAAAAAATGGTCAGTTAAGATGATTTTCATTTGGTCTTTAATCCCTTGATGAATTCTTAGTTTTGATTTCAAGTTTGTAAAGGATCCATCCAATGAATTTGTAGTGTTAGGAATCTTTAATTCAGGGTAATCCTGGAAGGTAAAAAGATAAGGTGTATGGGTCTTTAAACTTCGATAAGCACTACGCAGTTTTTTGTGTGTATAATGCCATTTATCCGTAATTGGATCAACGGTTTTTTCTTTTAAATATTCCTGCCACTTCTGATGCCAATAATCTAAAGCAAATAGCCAAGATTCTTTATCAATAGACGTTAATGTAGAAGATAATTGTTTTAATTCAATATGTGCTTCCAAGCGAGGATTTTGTGTCAAATATCGTCTTAAAATCTCTAGTTGGTGGAAATGACACATTTGCATAGGAACTCCCGGAAACGCTTTAAATAAGCCTCTTCTGCCGTCACAAACGATTGCTTTAATACTCCATCCTCTCAGTTTTAGGAGTTGTATCCCTTGTCTGTATAAAATGATGGTTTCATATTTAACATACCGCCAGTGAAGATTGTTCTTCTGATAAGCATCACGAAATACCATAACACCAAAATTGCGTCTATAGTAAGTTGTATCCATGATAATTACCGTCTCCGCAGGCTTATATTTAGGAATAATCACTTCATGTTTAATAAGCTTAGATCTGATTGTTTTGATAGATAAATTATGCTTTTTAGCTAACTGCTCGAGGCTTTGTTTTCCATCGGAATAATCATGAAATAAGGTGGAAATTATTGTGTGTTTTAAGCGGGGTTTATTTGCAAACCTATGCTTACAATTATTACATTTGTAACTTTGGAAATCATCCTTTTTGCCATTCTTTTTTGTGTTTTGGCTACCACATTTTGGGCACTTTTTTGTTCATTTTTTAATTGAAGAAAATGAAATCCTATCTATTTTCCTAACATTCAATTAATTATAACGTTTTTAGCCCCCTAAAATTACCATTAGGCCCATTTTTTGATCACTTTAATTTAATAGATACTTGTTCAACCCCTTCAGGGTTGGTTGGGGTGTGAATCGTTTTTATAATATTGTTCGACCCCTGCGGGGTCAAGACCAAATACGGGATATGATTTACGCCTTCCTCTTGGGGTGAGCTAATTATAATTTATCTCAAGTCCCTGTCTAACGAGAGTTTCAGTTACGCCGGACAGGCCGATCATCCTTCTTCGCTCTGCGAGCTACCAGCCTTCGCTGAAGCTTCGGCATGGCATGGCGCAGGACAGGCCGATTATGGATCACCGATTACCGATCACTGATCACCTTATTCTTTATACTTAGATCTTTCACCTTGTAAAAGACACCATTTTCCAAATACCAGGATCCATCAATTTTACGGTAAAACCGATCGATGAGATTACCTTCCCACAATTCAAAATGCGAGATGGTCTCATGATAGCCTTCGGTATAATAATTCTTGGAATATGACTCAATATGAAGCTCTTCTTTGTGTGCATAACCTACGGCATAGGTATTTTCATCCAAGATGGTCAAAGAAGCCAGTTCATCCCAGCGTTCATCCATGTAATAGGTCGTGACCATTCTAAAATCCAGCTCGGGAACGGTCTTGATCTGGAACACGCGCGTTGAATCGGGTGAATATTCCCAATAGATAAAATGAGTCAATGCGGAATCTTCGCTCTCAGTATAATGCCCTTCCCAAATGACACCCATGTAGGGTTCGAAGATCTCGAGTGGATTTTGTTGTGCAAAAACAAAACTTGATATCAGGATGCAGAATAGAATGGGGGCCGGTCGTTTCATATGGTCTCACTTTTGCTTTATTAACTACCTATTGATCTAAAGCGACAATTATTTCCGCTTTTTTCCACAATCTTTTGCGTGATTCCGGACAGAATTTTTCAAAGGGAGTATCCACCATTTTACTGAAATACTTCCCGCTTTTCCCATTCAACTCGGGTGATAAAGTCATATGGATGACAGGTTGTGCACCTTCTTCGGCATTGACCATGGATAAGGATGAAAAGAATTTAGCGATAAACCCGTACCAGGATTTAAATTCCCATATTCCCGTTTTTACATGACCCGGATGAATGGCATTGACAGAAATAGCCTTTTCCCGTTCCGCCAATTCTTTTGTGAACATCATCAGAGCCAATTTTGAGGTCGAATAAGCTTTGATACTATGGGTGTCCCGCTCTTGGATACGATCAATATCCAGCTTGGCCATTTTATAGGAATCCGAGGTCACATTGACGATCCGGGCATCTTTTGCACTTCTCATAACCGGTAAAAGCAAATTCGTCAGTAAAAAAGTGCCAAAGAAATTCACGCCCATGGTGAGTTCCAATCCATCTTCGGTTTTAAGGTGTTTTTCCATGGTAAAGACACCGGCATTATTGACCAGTACGTCAATACGGGGAAAATCCTCTATGATCTTAGCGCAAAAGCTGCGAATTGATCTGAAAGAAGCCAGATCGACCTGATACAAATGAATATCCGTATTGCCGCTGAACTCCATGATCTTCTGTCTGGCAGCTTCTCCCTTTTCCATATTCCGGCAGGCCATGATGAGCGTATGACCCACTTTCGCAACGGCTTTTGCCGTCTCAAATCCCAGGCCGTTATTCGCACCCGTTATTAAAATGATCTTTTTATTCATTTATATTCTTTCTAATTAATAGTCACAATCAATTTATTAATCCATTATCTGAAAAGAATAGTTAACCGCAGGTTACACCGATGTCGCAGATTAATAACAATCTGTGAATCTTCACGAGTTACGAGTTACGAGTTACGAGTCACGAGTCACGGCTTTATAACTATTTCCGGTTTCTCGGAATTCATATTCAATTCCCAGGTGTAAGCGCTAAGCTTTTTATCGATCTTCTTTTTCTTATCGGCATTGTGAGATTTAACTTTTAGACCTTTAGCAACATTCACCGTCATGGTGCCCAGCATTTTTGTATCAATTGAACCGAGTGACTCAATGTAGTCCTCCGTCAAACCCATTCCGCTGATCTCAAGATTACCGTTATCAAGATGAACGACCTTAAAATAAGCAAGATCTTCGGAGAGGAAATAGTAATCCTTTTCCGGATCCATATTTATCTCTACGCCGACCTTGATCTTACCCTTGCCCAGATCTTTCACCGATTCAAAGCCGGGTTCATCTTTCATATCATTGATCACACCCTGAAGATCTGCTTCATCATTTTCATCATAGGTTCCCTCGATCACCGCCGCCAACGCCGGTCCAAAATTCAATTCACCGATATACTCAAAATCATAGGAGCCATCCTTATGGACGGTAATGGTGGTCTCATAATTGTCCGGAATAAAGCAGGAGCTTAACATGATAGCAACTAAGATAAGTCCTGTAATAATAGATATACTTGATCTCTTCATATCTCAACCTTCCTTTCTTTAATTGACAATTGACAGAGAACAATTGACAATTGCGTAAAGCGTTAAACGTTAAACGTAAGACCTAAGAACTCGAACCGCAGATGTCGCAGATGTCCCAACTTCGCTATTGCTACGTTGGGCAGGCACAGATGAAAATATTTATCTTATCGGCGTAATCCGTGTAATCTGTGGTTTATTTTCTCTTAACGTTTTACGTCTCACGTCTTTTAAATTTATCCAAAACATACACATCCACCACAAATCCCAACCCCACGCCAAAGACATACATCATAATATCCAACGGATCGTAGGCACCTGCAAGAAATTTTACGCTGTAGCTCTGCAGGATCTCAATGCCAAAACCGATGATCAACACACCCATGGTGCCGATCGTCCGGCATACGGCCACCGACCACATGCGTCGGAAGATCAACTGAATGATCAAATAGGCATTTAAAGGGAATAAAATATTAAAGAGATACTTCTGGACAAAGCTCCCCTCTTCCGGCTCTAAAAAGACATAGAGCAGAGCCGTCGCGATCGCGATGAGAGTGGTAATAATTACAGGAAGTCTTTTGCGCATATTGTTTTCTTTCTTTAATTGTCAATTGTCCTTTGTCCTTTGTCAATTGGTGAGGTGAGGATGGTGATGATGGTGGGGAGATTATTTTTCATATTTAGATGCCTTTAATATTGCTTCATTAAGTTCAATATATTCCACTGGAACTGCAATCTTTTTCAATTTACTTAAAATTATTCTATTTTGACTGCCACCATAATCGCTCAATACCGGAGTTGGAACAACATAAAACTCCCACTGCTCCAATTTAAGCGGATCAATTGTATCCTGATCTTTGTTTTTTAAAAGACAAAATACATACACATCCGCATGGCGTTTGATCTCATCCCCTAAAATATTGGTCTCGGAATCCCAATCATGTGCAGGTTTAATTGAAAATGATATTTTTGAATACTCTTTTTGAAACCAACTTTGAATGTAAGCTGAAGCTTTTACTTCAATTTTAATACCTTCAGGCGTTATCAGGTCATATGCATCCCACTCATTACGAAAAGCTTTCGGATCAAGTCCGATAGCCGTTGCTACAATAAATTCTGCAAGAATACCGCGAGTAGCATTACTTATTAGATCAGACATATTCCAACGCCAGAAATCTTCTAAATTATATTTTGTTTTTTTATCATCAATTGTTAGATGTTCTTTACCTGACTTGATAGAAGAATGTATTAATTTGAGATTCGTGTTGAATTTAGATTTCATTGTGACCTTTATTTTCTAATTATGGCGAATTCGCCATAATTGCAAGCCCTGCGAAGTCTTGATATAGCAGGATCAATTATCCATAGAGAAGATAATAGAGATGCGGGATTTCATAATACTCACTTTGTTGAATCAATAATATAATTCACAAAAGCAGAGCAAGCAATTAACATAAATTGTGCCTCAGATTTACTTAGTTCCCCTTCTTCTAACAATGCATGTCTTATACCTTTATCTGTGTCACTAGTATATCCATACAAAACTCTGAAAGCTTTATTTAAAGCAGGATGAATATTATTTTTTGCTTCCAATTTATTCAGAATTACAGCAAATTTTGCTTTAGGTTCACTTGATATTTGTTTAGCTAATGATTCAATTGATGAAATTGATTCTCTAATAGAATTTCTATAATTAGGATTTTTTCTATCATACAAATAATCCATAGCTGTTTGTAGGTGCTTTTTTACGCCTGCATATGGAGAACTATTTTTTATCGCATTTTCAACAGATTTAATTTCTATTTCATTCGTAATTTCAGTTATTTGACCTGCTACAAAACGGTAAGCAGAATTTTCTCTTTTAAGAATAATATTACACGAATCAATAAAATTTTCTTTAGTTGGTTCTTTACCATTATTAATAATAAACTCGGTTAAATCATAGATTTCGTACCATTCTGCTTTATAATAGTAATTTCTAATTATTGGGAGAAACTCATCAAAATAAATTGGTAAAGTATCTAATGGTTTTTTAAAATAGTTAACCCAAATTGAAGTTGATAATTTCAACATATTTGAATCTTTTATCCTATCTACACCATAACTATTGCTAAAAGTATCCCAATAATAATGAACCAATAAAGTCCATATTCCATTCTTTAAATCTTCATCAATACTATTCAACTGTAATTCTTTTATTAAATCTTTATAACCCTTTCTTTGAGAAAATAACATATTGAACCTTTCTAATAATTACCTATATTTAATTTTCGCATACAAAAATCAAAAAACCGTCACACCATGACACGCTAAACGTAAGAGTAGACCGGACCGTCCCCTACAAGCTCATTTATCAAAGTTCTGCAACATAAATAGATCTCTCCGCTTCGGTCGAGATGACAGTTTTTTTATGTGTTTTCAAAAAGCCTTATTATCTCTTCTTTGTGACTTTGTGTACCTCGTGCCTTTGTGAGAGGTCTTCACGATTTACGTCTTACGTCTCACTATATTGCATTCCAAAAAGCCTTATATTCTCTTCTTCGTGCCTTTGTTTTCTTTGTGCCTTCGTGTGAGGTCTTTACGATTTACGTCTTACGTCTCACTATATTGCATTTCAAAAAGCCTTATTATCTCTTTTTTGTGCCTTTGTGTACTTTGCGTCTTTGTGAGAGGTCTTACTCTTACGCAATTCTCGACCATCCGGCAGTCCTCCTTCGTCGGCTCCAGCCGGAAGGTCATCACGATTTACGGCTTCCATCCTTATTGGGCGGTGTACGAAAATCTACGGCGCCTCTATCTCTGCCCCACTTGACTTTTGGGGCTTTGGATTCACTCTTTTTCTTTCCGGGTTTTTCTATTTTGGCAATGGTTGCTTCGACATGTTTTTTTATACCTGAAACATCATTCTTTTCTTCAGATTGACTTTCATTTGGCGTATAGGGGTGTTCACCTTTGACCGGATCAGCCGGATCTTCCGATGGAACCGGTCCGAATTTATTTTCCTGAACATCACCCTCTTTGATCAGAAGCTTTAAGAGCCAGATCCATCCGATAATTGGAATAAATATGTAAATTAGTTTTGACCCTTCCTCACCGACATCATGCAAACGCCGGAAAGAAATGGCTAGGCCGGGGACCAGAAGAATGAGAGAATAAAAATTATTAAAAGAACCGTTAGTTATTCCCAAAAAGCCGGAATCGTGTGTTCCAAAGATATTGTCGAATCCGACAGTTATCCAGACGAAAATAAAATTGAACAATATAAACATCCAATAGGCTTTTTTACCCGTTCTGCTCTTGAAATCGGCATATTGTTTGATTGGAGGAATGTACCATTTTTTGATTAACTCTTTTAAATTCATGTTATGGACTCCTCATTTTTAGAGATTTATGACATTCGATCTTACAATAGGTCAACCCCTCTACAAGTTCGGGGTTGTTAAACTTGGGGGTTCTATATTCCCGGGATTTCATCCCGGGTTATTATATGTTCAACCCCTCCATACGTCGGGGTTATCTGTATTCCTAATTTCCATTTACGTCGATCACAGGTCACCTCTTACCTCTTACGTAATTGTCAATTGTCCTTTGCCTGCCATGCGCTCCGAAGCTTCGGGGCTGAAGATGATAGTTTATGTTGTATTTCAATAAGCCTTATATCTTCTTCTTTGTGTCTTCGTGCCTTTGTGTGAGGTCTTACTCCCCCGCAATTCTCGATCTTCAACTTTTCAATTCATCCCGTGACATGAATAGATCTCTCCACTGCGCTCCGCTTCGGTCGAGATGACATATAAATATTCTTTTTCAAAAAAGCCTTATTATCTCTTCTTTGTGGCTTTGTCTTCTTCGTGCCTTTGTGTGAGGTCTTCACGAGTTACCGAAAATCCACCGCGCCGTGGTCTTTTCCTTTCTTGACCTTTTTTATCTCTGTGCTTGGTGACTGTTCATCTGCCGCTTTTTCTTCCGCTTCTTTCCTGATGGCTTCGATATCAAAATTGTCCTTATCGTTCGATGAAGCGTTATTTTTTGGGTCGGGATCGATCGTTTCGGCATCGTTATTATTTGGAGCATCGTTATCATTGCCGCTGTTGCTCTTATTGTCGAAATCATACTGAGGGATGGGTCCGAACTCATTGTCAAAAAGATCGCCTTCCCTGATCAGCAGAATGAGCATCCATATCCACCCGACAACAGGAATAAACACGATAAAAATCCATTTGCCGTGTTTGCCGATATCATGCAAGCGACGGACCACAATGGCCAATGAGGGGAGCAATAAGACAAGTGAGTAAAAGCTGTTAAAGGCACCGGTATGAACGCCCCAGAGTGTGACTTTACCCACTTCTGCTGTGCCTAAAATGTTGTCGAGCGCAATGGCAGCCCAGCTGAAAATAATATTGAACAGCACGAACATCCAGTAGGCTTTGCGGTTTGCGCGGCCTTTAAAATTAAAGTAGTTCTTTAATCCATCAATAAACCATTTCATGTTTTGCCCTTTCGTTCACGTGATTAGTTATAACAGAAAAAAATAGCTTAATTGTCGGGAAAAGTCAAGAATCACTTACCGTGACATGAATAGATCCTTCACTGTGTTCAGGATGACAGTTTTTGTTGCATTTCAAAAAACCTTATATTTTCTTCTTTGTGCCTTTGTGTACTTTGTGCCTTTGTGTACTTTGTGCCTTTGTGTACTTCGTGCCTTTGTGTACTTCGTGCCTTTGTGTGAGGTCTTTACGTCTCACGTCTTACGTCTCACGTCTTACGGCTTACGTCTTACGTCTTACGATTTTATTTCATCAACACCACTTTTTGTATCTCATTGCTTTTATCTGTCTGCATGTGAATAAAGTACATACCGGAAGAAGCTTGGGTATTTTTATCGTTATTGCCGTTCCAATAGACATGATAAGAACCTGATGTTTGATCACCGTTTTGTAAAGTTTTTACGAGTCGACCAAAAATATCAACTACACGAATTTTGACATCCGCATCCTCTAGCAGACTGTAAGCAATATAGGTCTGAGGATTAAATGGATTTGGATATATCTTTTCTATTCCAGTTTTGCTTATATCATTCATGGTGATATCTATCGAAGGATGAGCAATAATATTGCCATTCTCCGATACATCGCTAAGGCGATAAGCATAAGTTTCCCCTGCCTCGATATCCGTATCATGGTAAATATAGTTATGGGCGCAGCTTGTTGTCCCCTGACCTCGTAATGCTTCGTGTGATTGATAATCGGCAAGTTTTACCCATATATCGGAATTGTTTTTTTGTCTCTCAATGATGTACCCGACATTTTCAGTTTCACTTTCAGTTATCCATTTAAGGATAATAGATTGTCGCTCGAGCCGAGCGGTGAATTGGACCAATTCTATCGGTAAAGCGGTTTCGCTACTTGAGAGAATCGCATTGCTGATACTGCCTGAAAAAACACCCCCAGATAGTGTTAAATTACTATTTTCGACAATAATACCTTGAACTGCTCCATTAGCACTCTCGGCAACATCTCCGCTAAAAAAATAATATGTTCCTCCACCGGTTGATATACCGGACGAAAAACCGTTAAATGTGACTGAATTTCCGTTACCCGGATCACTTGAAACAGCAGATCCCAATTGTGTATCAGAACCATAACTTGCATCAGCTGATGACCATAATTTAATGTTACTTAAACCTGTTCGTACTCCATTGAGTTTTATACTCGCAGCTGTCAATGAGGCACCACTAGTATTGGCTGTTAAATTAAAACGACCAAGAACCTGATCACTGCTCCCTATCATTGCCGTAGAGGAGAATAATGAACCATCAGTGAATGTGACAGTTGAAGCTGTTGTTTGATTATCGGGATTATCCGTGGCTGCATCATAAGCGTAATTTTCTAACCCTGATGTTCCGGAATATTCACAGACCTGTACCCGGTATGTTGTTGCTTCACTCAATCCACTGACCGTAACACCGGTTCCCGTCCCATTGTACACACAGTACCAACCGCTGCTTCCAATTTGGCTCCCCGATTGAAACGTTGTGTTCGCAGTATAACTTACACTATCCACAGGTGAGGCGCTACCTGAGGAAGCTTGAGCAATAAAAATTACACATTTATCCCCATCTCCGCGTGTCCAGTTGACATCCATTTGTGTTGTTAATATATTGGCAAATTGAACACCTGTTGCTTGAGAAAAACCGGTAATTGAAACCTCATCAAGTCCTACGCCATAGCCATAATAAGCATATCCCTTAAAAGCAATCTGGTATCGACTACCCACGGACGGAAGTTCAATAGTAGTTGATACCCAATTGGGAATACTTTCTGTATATGATGTCAATAAATTCCAAGTTCCGGTGTATACGCCTGCATTAGAATCCCACACCGGAATACGATAATAGATATAGAGTTCATCCTGATCCCCATCCCATTCTCTTTGAGCATGATAAAATTTAAGCTTCGCATTGGCCGTTTTAGCACCAAAATCAAAAACCGGTGTTATAAGCCTAGTTTCCGGTTCCGACCAGTCTTGCTGATAAAAAAGAGCATTATAATTCGCAATATTATTATCCCCTGAAAGATTAAGAGGGCTTTCATACAAACAACCATTATATTGCACCCAGTTCGTTGTTCCGCTAATAAATTCTTTACTCCAATTAGTCGGGGTTCCTCCGCTCCATGGTGATGCATTGAAATTTTCAGTAAAGGGAATAGAGGTTCTGGCCGGTTCGTCAACAGATGACGCTAATATTGTGCTATTTTCGCTGGGAATTGGGTCTTCGGTATGTTCAATCTCATTTATGCTACTGACAATTTGCATATGATTGGGTGAGATCTTGTCTGTTTTATTCTTTGCTCCATTTGAAAAACTAAAATGGGGTACCATCAGTAAAACACATATTAAACACATGGGTTTTATTAGTCCGTTTTTCATAAGTTTTGACCTGTTGCTATATATTTAAAGATAAAATACATTTTGCTTTAATAAAACTAACTTCTTGTTTAATGTGTTTTCTCCTATCTTCAATAGATATATATAGATACCGGAAACTGCTCTATTCTCAAATTATTTTTTTTCGGCACCGCTGATATTTGATATTTCTACAATATTGATCCATTTAATTTATAATAGTCGCTAAATCTTATTTTTACTTCCCGGCTTTGCATTCCTTTTTACTTCCAATACAGAGCAATTTTATTTATCTTTAATGATGTAAATTTAATGACCTAATTATGGAGTTAACATGCTCATAGAATCAATATCAGGAATACGTGCGACCATCGGGGACAGTATGACGCCCAAAGAGGTCGTGGAATATGCATCGGCCTTTGGCCAATGGGTCGGAAAAGGCACGATCATTTTAGGTCGGGATTCCCGCGTTTCAGGTAAAGCTATTGCGAATATCTTTGCCCGGACCTTGCAGTGGATGGGACTGAATGTCATCGACATTGGTATTGTCCCCACACCCACCGTTCAGCTGTTGACCGAATTAATGGAAGCACAGGGCGGAATCGCCATTACGGCTTCCCATAATCCTTTTCCCTGGAATGGGATCAAATTTATTGATAAAACCGGACTATTTCTCGATGCGGAGCAGGTTAAAGCAGTTCTTGACAATAAAAAAGCCGGCGAATATACTTTCAAACCCTCCGGTAAATTTGGCGAGTATTCTCAAAAAGAAGATGCTATCCTCATGCATGTGGAAAATGTGTTGGATATCCCCTATCTGAACGTTGATCAGATCCGTAAATGCAAATTTAAGGTTGTGATCGATGCCGTGAACGGTGGCGGTTCTTTGGCTCTCCCGGCCATGCTGAAAGCATTGGGTTGTGAAGTTATTGAGGTCAATTGCGTTCCGGACGGATATTTCCCGCACACACCCGAGCCCCTGCCGGAAAATCTGATCGATCTGCTTGAAGCGGTCAAGAGCAATAAAGCCGATCTTGGCTTGGCCGTAGACCCCGATGCGGACAGACTGGCCGTCTGCGATGAAAAAGGAAATTATCTCTCTGAAGAATATACGCTTGTGATGGCGGCTGAAACCGTCCTATCGCAATGCCCGCTTCCTGATCCTAAAGTGGTGACAAATCTTTCCACGACTCTGGCCGTCACCAATATTGCCGAAAAATACGGTGCAGAATGTCTGCGTACCGCTATCGGCGAGATCAATGTAGCCAAGAAAATGAAAGAAGTCGATGCGGTTATCGGAGGTGAAGGTAACGGTGGGATCATCTCCCCTGATTCTCACCTTGGCCGCGATTCACTGGTGGGAGCTGCCTTGGTATTGAACTTTCTGGCCTCAGATGAACGCCCTATGAGCGAAAAATATACCGATTTCCCGCAATACAAGATGGGGAAAAAGAAAATTGAAATTGGGTCCAATGATCCGGACGCCATCCTGGAAAAATTGAAAGCTAAATTTGTCGATGAGGACTGTAATACGGTCGACGGATTGAAGATCACCTGGGCCGATAGATGGGTACATATGCGCAAATCAAATACCGAACCGATCCTGCGCGTCTACAGTGAAGCACCCACGACAGATGCAGCTAATGAATTGGGTGATAAATTCCTGAACGAAATAAAACAATTGATGGGGTGAAACATGAACTTAGCAAAATATATCGACCATACGCTACTCAAACCGCAGGCAACAAAAGCGGATCTCGAAAAGCTATGTAAAGAAGCCATTGATAATGGATTTGCCACTGTCTGCGTCAACCCCTGCAATGTGGCCTATTGTGCCGATCTTCTTGAAGGCAGCAAGGTTAAACTTGCCTCTGTTGTGGGTTTCCCCCTGGGTGCGTCGATACCCTCGATCAAATCGGCGGAAACACTGATGGCCGTTGAAGACGGTGCCAATGAAATTGATATGGTCATTAATATCGGTGCACTGAAAAATAATGATACAGCTTTAGTTGAAGGGGATATCAAAGCCGTTGTAAGTTCCGCTGAAGGAAATACGGTGAAGGTCATTATTGAGACCTGTCTGCTCACAGATGAAGAAAAGGTCACAGCGTGTGAACTCGCAAAATCTGCCGGTGCAGATTTTGTTAAGACCTCGACCGGTTTTTCTACCGGCGGCGCAACGATTGAAGATGTAAAACTAATGAAAGAAACCGTCGGCGATGAGCTTGAGGTCAAAGCCTCCGGAGGTGTCCGTTCTTACCAAGATGCCATGGCAATGATTGAAGCCGGTGCAACCCGGATAGGGACCTCTTCAGGTGTAATTATCTTACAAGGAAAAACAGCCGAAAATGATTATTGATTTCCTTTTGGATTTTCTGCCTCCTTTCCCTATATTCGCCAGTCAATCATGCAGCCGTGGCGGAATTGGCAGACGCACCAGATTTAGGATCTGGCGCCCATAGGGTGTGGGAGTTCGAGTCTCCCCGGCTGTACTAACAAATATGATAGCATGCCAATGAAACAACATACAATTTTTAGACACCTTGTTTCACTTTCAGTATCCTTGCTGATTTTATTCACACTTTCATCTTGCAAGAAAAATACAGAAGAGTCTCAAACCGAAGCCGCAACTATGGCCGCGGAAAATGTGTATAAGCCAAATGTTGAACGCTTGGCATCAGCTGTTGAAGAAATCAAAAGTGTGACCGGTGTCACGGAATTGGACACATTAATCCTTATCGATGGCAATGATAATAAGCTTTTTCTTATGTCTGCCAAGAACGGACTTCATATAATCGCAGACTATGTCATTTCCGCATCCAAATACGGTTACGGCGCTGACAGAGGAAGCAATCAGACTCCCTGGGGCGTTCACGTGATCGATAGCAAATACGGTGATGGAGAACCCGAAGGCATGTGTTTTTATGATCGCCGTCCGACGGGTGAGATCGCCACGATCTTTACGGACACAACAAATATTGAAATTGATCCGGTCACGTCCCGCATTATCTGGTTAAAAGGACTTGAGGAGATAAATCATACTTCTTACTGGCGATTTGTCTATATTCATGGTACCCATGAAGAAGGATTATTGGGAACACCTCAGTCTAAGGGGTGTATCCGTATGAGCAATAAAGATGTTATTGAACTATTCGCGCTTGTTAAGGCAGGCATTTATGTAAATATTATCCGCCCCGAAACGGACGGAAATACGGAGGAAGAATGAAAAAGATCTGTGTCGTTGGTACAGGATATGTAGGATTGGTAACAGCAGCCGGTCTGGCTGATTTTGGTAATTCGGTTATTGGCGTTGATATTGATGAATCCAAGATCAAGATATTGCAGGAAGGCGATATCCCCATCTATGAACCCGGTCTGCTTGAAGTTGTACAGCGTAATGTACGTGCCGATCGACTAAGCTTTACGACCAATATTGACCAAGCTATTCAAGATTCCAAAGTTATTTTTTCGGCCGTTGGTACACCTCCGGGCGAAGGCGGCGAAGCCGATCTACGGGCTGTTTGGACAGTTGCGACTTCATTTGCTAAAAATTTGAACGATTATAAGGTGTTTATCAATAAATCAACTGTTCCGGTAGGTACAGGTAAGAAAACCCTGGAACTGATCAAAGAGAATTCAGGTGGAAAAGATTGTTATGATGTGGTTTCCAATCCTGAATTTCTACGTGAAGGTTCCGCGGTGGGAGATTTTTTGAATCCCGATCGGGTGGTAGTTGGGTCACGCAGTGAAAAAGCTCAGGCTATCATGAAGGATGTCTATCACGCACTCATCATTCGCGGCGTTCCCTATGTTGAGACAAATATCGAAAGTGCGGAATTGATCAAATATGCTTCTAATGCTTTTCTTGCAGTAAAGATCACCTTTATTAATGAGATCGCGAATCTTTGCGACATTGTCGGTGGCGATGTTAATGAAATTGCCAAAGCCATGGGACTTGACGGTCGTATATCTCCAAAATTCCTACATGCAGGACCCGGTTTCGGCGGTTCATGTTTTCCCAAAGATACGATGGCGCTGGTTGAAATATTCAAAGAACACGGTATTAAAAGCCGCGTTGTAGAAGCAACCATAGAGGCAAATGAATATCAAAAAGAAGGTGTCGTCACAAAATTGAAATCCGTGATACCTGATCTTAAAGGTAAAACCATTGCGATCCTTGGACTGGCGTTCAAGCCCGAAACAGATGATACACGCTTCTCCCCCACGAAAGTGGTTATTCCCTTATTGGAAAAAGAAGGTGTTAATCTTCAAGTCTATGATCCGGTCGCCAGTGATGATTTTAAACGCGATTTCCCGCACCTGGATTACAAGAAGAATGCTTACGATGCCATTGAAGGTGCGGATGCCATGATTCTTATGACCGAGTGGAATGAATTCCGTTCTTTAGATTTGAAACGAGTTAAGAAACTCTTGAGATCACCTATTTTTATTGATACGAGAAATATTTACGATCCTCGCGATATGAAGGACAAAGGATTTACCTTTGTTTGTACAGGTCGAACAAAGTGCGCGTATTAATTGGGTATAGGGTGTAAAGGTATAAAGCTTGCTCTCCGAAGGCCTACTACGCCGAAGTAACACGGCTACGAAGGCTGTACTTTAGCGAAGTAGAGGTTTAATAGATAAGATCGAGATCAAAATGAAAATTATTAAAACAGAAATAGCCGATGTTATTTTAATTCGCCCTAAGGTGTTTACAGATCAGCGCGGCGATTTCAGAGAGACTTATCAGGATAAACGCTATAAAGAAGCGGGAATAGAATGTGATTTTGTCCAAGACAATCTAGTTCATTCTAAGCAAAACGTTTTTCGCGGTATGCACTTCCAGACACCCCCCTTTGAACAAGCAAAATTGATCACAATGATCTCAGGTGAGATATTGGATATCCTGTTGGATCTTCGCAGGAATTCTAAAACCTTTTTACAACACATTCAGATTAAATTATCCGCTAAAAATGAAGATCAATTGTTTATACCCACAGGTTTTGCACATGGTTATTATGTTTTATCGAACGATGCATGTGTTTCATATAAAGTTTCAACACCCTATGCACCCGATCATCAAAACGGAATTCGTTGGAATGACCCGCAATTGGGCTTGTGCGAATTACTAAAAAAACCTGTACTTTCAGAGCAAGATAAAGCTCTTCTTACACTTGATGAAGTATTGGCTAAATACGAATTTTAGTATTGGAGGAACTACGCTTTTTTAGTATTATTAGTGTTATAATTTTGAAATAGAATTAAGGAGCATATTAATGTCATTTCTGGAAAAATTAAAAACAAAAGATACTCAGTTCTGTGTTATCGGTTTGGGCTATGTTGGACTACCTTTGGCTGTTGAAGTCGCCAATGTCGGTATTAAGGTTACGGGCATTGAAATTGACCCGGTAAAAGTTGAAAAGATCACAAAAGGTGAGAACTATATTGGTGATGTGAAAGACGAAGAATTGAAAATTGCTGTTAATAAAGGCTTGATCGTGGCAACGTCTGATTTTTCGGTGATCAATGATATGGATGTGGTCTCTATCTGTGTACCCACTCCTTTGAACAAGCTTAAAGACCCTGATATGTCCTTTATTAATTCCGCATTGGAAGAAATTGGAAAATACATGCATAAAGATCTGGTTGTTATTCTTGAATCAACCACCTACCCCGGTACTACCCGCGAATATATGCTTCCCCGCCTGGAGGAATCAGGTTTAAAATGTGGTGAAGACTTTTACCTTGCATTTTCACCCGAACGTGTTGATCCGGGTAATCCAACTTACCTTACAAAAAATACTCCCAAAGTATTGGGCGGTGTTACTCCGGCTTGTCTAGAGCATTCAAAAGCGATCTATGACCAAATCTTTGATGAGATCGTTCCGGTAAGCTCTGCCGAGGCTGCAGAAATGGCAAAACTTCTTGAAAACACCTTTCGTATGATCAATATCGGATGGGTCAATGAACTGGCTATCATGTGTGACCGTTTGGGCGTTGATGCATGGGAAGTGATTGATGCTGCTGCAACCAAACCTTTCGGTTTTATGAAATTTTATCCCGGTCCCGGCTTGGGTGGTCATTGTATTCCGATCGACCCTCATTACCTGAGCTGGAAAATGAAAACATTGAATTACAAAACCAAATTTATTGATCTTGCCGCTGAAGTAAATACATCCATGCCTGAATATGTTGTCCATACACTCATGGATGGCATGAATATGCACAAAAAAGCATTGAATGGTTCAACTGTGATGGTTTTGGGTATGGCCTACAAGAACGATATCGACGACCTTCGCGAATCTCCTGCTTTTGATGTTTACAACCTGTTGGAAAATGGCGGTGCAACCGTTTGTTATCATGATCCCTATTGCCCCGAATTCAACCGCAATGGCGATAAAGTCGAATCAGTTCCACTGACGGCAGAATTATTAAAATCACTAGACGCCGTCGTGATCACTACAGCTCATACTGATGTTGATTATCAATTTATTGTTGATAATTCTAACCTCGTTATCGATAGCCGGAATGCAACTAAAGATCTAAAAAACACCGAAGGTAAGGTCTTACGCATGGGCGCCGGACGTGTCATGGACAATTGATCTAAATTATTATACTTCAAGCCCCGTTCTTTGAGCGGGGTTTTTTATTTTTATGAAAACACTCGCACTCTACATACACATTCCTTTCTGTCAACACAAATGCCATTACTGTGATTTTTATAGTATAGAAGATCACGGCAATATGGATACTTATGTGGATGTGCTCAAAAGATCACTTGCTTTTCATGGTAATAAATTGCGTGAAAGCCATCAAGTAGAAACCCTATACTTTGGCGGCGGTACACCGAATCTTTTAACTATTAAACAATTGTCCGATATTATCCAAACGGCTCAGAAGCATTTTACATTTACCCAATTTCCCGAGATCACGATAGAGATCAATCCTGAATTTTCTTCCGATGTAAATTCTCTAAAAAACTTACATAATATCGGTTTTAATCGCTTATCGATCGGTATCCAATCCCTGAATAATAAAGAACTTAAACTTCTCGGGCGTCTGCATTCAGCTGAAACAGCCGTAAAATGCCTAAGCAATGCTAAAAGTATTTTTTCCAACCTTTCTGTCGATATTATTTACTCTATACCCGGTCAAACAAGCGAGACACTCCGGAGAACGATAAAAGAGATATTAAAATTTAAGCCAAAGCATATTTCAGCTTATAATCTTACATGTGAAACGGGTACACCTTATGCCCGAATGATTGAAAGAGGTGACATCAATCCTCAAGACGAAAAAACAGATATTGATAATTTCCATCGTGTTCATGAGATGCTGGTAAAGAACGGATATGATCATTATGAAATTTCAAATTATGCCATGCCGGAATTCAGAAGTAAACATAATTCTTCCTACTGGAACGAAAAGGATTATCTTGGTATCGGTCCGTCCGCACACTCCCGTCTAGGACATGAACGATTTGCCTATCGTGCTGACTTACAGGCCTTTTTAAGCGATCCTGAGGATTTTCATGACAAAGACGTAGTAACAGAGTCTGATACACTTATCACGTGTCTGCGATGCTCTGACGGTCTGAATAAAAACCAGGTACCACCCGGAACATGGCAAAAGATCACTGCATACAATCAAAATCATCCGGAATGGTTCATTTCTAACGAAAAATCAATAAAATGTACGCTTGAGGGGTGGTTGGTTTTGGATACGATATTGGTGGATTTGTTTTGAAGACGTGAGACGTGAGACGTGAGACGTGAAACGTGAGACCCTTCTACGCCAAGGCTACGAAGGGCAGGCGTGAGACGAAAATTCAAAATCTTACTCAACATCACAAACAATAATTGAGAAGCATGATAACACAGAGATCCTGAAACAAGTTCAAGATGACGAATTTATTTTAATTTACTAAAAAAAAAATAGAGACGCGATAAATCGCGTCTTTACATATTATTTTATCTATCTTCTATCGACAAATCGACTATCGACTGATCAACTCCTCGACATAGTCAAACAAAGCCGCAGCATCGCCTGTATGCCAGAAAAGTATTGTTTCATTTTTCCAATTCCCTTTACGGATATTATCGATCATGGCTCCCATTGCACGTCCTGTATAGACCGGACCAATAAAAATACCTTCACTCTGTGCAAGTATCTTGATCGCTTCACGTTCATTATTACCAACGATAGCGTAGCCCTCACCGAGATAATCATACTCAAGATCAAAATCTTCCGGACTCAGCTTTATATCCAATTCAAGCAGTTCTGCCGCTTTATTGGCAAGCTCGGCCAATTCGGGCGGAAAAGCGCCCTTCCCTGTTTTTACCCGGTCAATACTGATCCCGGTGATCTTGCCTTTGTATCCTGCCAGCTTTGCTCCCAGAACCATACCGGCTAAGGTACCGCCTGAACTGCTTGCGACGATCATGCGGTCACATTGAATATTCATGAGTTCCATTTGACGGACAACTTCAGGCATGGCCATGATATAACCTACGGTACCGAGCGCATTCGAACCGCCAACGGGTATGACATAAGGATGTTTACCCGCTTTTCGCAGTTCATCCGCCAGTTCATACATTTTGGGATCGCGATCTGGACGTTTTACATAATGCACCGTCGCACCTGCCAAGATATCCAAGAAGAGATTGCCATTTGGATGTTCAGGTTCATCACCCGAAAGAACAATATGGCAATTCAGATTCAATTTTTTAGCGGCCGCCACTGTTTGAATACAATGATTGGATTGTAAACCGCCCGCGGTAATAACAGTATCTGCATCACGCTTTATAGCTTCCGCCATCAAATATTCAAGTTTACGTGATTTGTTTCCACCTACAGCCAGTCCGGTAAGATCATCGCGTTTAATATATAATTTACCGCCAAAACCCAGCTTTTCAGTCAGGTTAGGCATTCCGTGTAAAGGGGTTGGCAATTGTGCCAATGTAATCTTGGGTAAATACTTCACTTATTCCTCTTCGATGAGATCGTATTTGAATTCTTTGCCTTTTTCAATAGCCGGGATACCTTCTTTCATCCAACGCGGCATCGGTTTATCCATCAGATAATGGTCAAAGAATTGTTTCATTCGAATGGTAAGATCCATACGATTTCCCCAATTAGCTCTTGTGAGGTTGTGATTTTCATCGTTATAGACTAACATCCAGGCGGGCTTTTGGTGACGGCGCATCGCAACCATCATTTCAATGCCCTGCGTCCATGGAACCGCTCCGTCATTATCATTATGCATCATCAACAAGGGCGTTTCAATTTTATCCGCAAAAAAGACCGGGGAGTTTTCAATATAAAGATCAAAACTATCCCATAGAGTTCCACCGATACGGCTTTGACCACCTTCATATTGCATCATGCGACTAAGTCCGGAATACCAGCGGATCCCGCCGTAAGCGGAGGTCATATTAGAAACAGGTGCACCTGCCATACTGGCAGCAAAGCGGTTAGTTTGCGTGACAAAATAAGCCGTCTGATATCCACCCCAACTTTGTCCCTGAATACCGATCTTTTCTTCATTGATATAGGAATAATTTTCGAGGAGCATGTCTACACCCTTCATGACACAATCCAAACCGGATTTTCCGGGATGTCCGGGTTTGTAAACAATGTCCGGAATGAAAAGAATATAACCGTTACTGGGATACATTACCTTATTTACGGTTGAATAACTCGGACCGGGCATAAAGTACTGATGCAAATAATCCGAATATTTTTCATAATAATAAATGATCATCGGATGTTTTTTCGTTTTATCCAGATCATCCGGTATATAAAGCATTCCCTGCAATTCCACACCATCGGAATTCTTCCATTCCACTAGCTCTACTGAAGCCCAACGGAATTGTGATTGCTGCGGGTTAAGTGCAGAAATCTTTTCACTATCTTTAAACTTCAGATCTGAGATATAAAGATCGGGATATTCCCGGTAAGTTCCTTTGCGCCAGAAAATTATATCGGCACATTTGGCCTTTTTCAACTTTGAATATTGATGATCGCTATAGACCAGTTTTTCAGGAACACCGCCTTCATACATATTCACCGTTGCGTAACCTGATCTCTTGCTTTTTTCATTGAAAATTGTAAGAATGATCGGTTTTACGGGTACATAATCCAGATCAGCTGTCAATTTAACATAACGATAAATATCTTTGGTCTTTCTTCCTTCACCCGCAGTAACATTCAAAGGATCTTTTTCACCGCTGAGATCAAATTTCCAAATGTCATATTTATCGTAGATATAGGCATAGTGATCACCCATCCCCCATGCGGCAAATCCGTAAGGATCCGGCGCAGAAGTATGGTCATCATCTACATCATAAAACTTTACATCCAGTCCTTGGGTTAAATTCCTAATAACACGGGTTTCTACATCTAAAGCAAACCAATTTGAATCAACATGATCATAGTAAAGTAAGTATTTTTGTTCCGGTGACAATTGCGGTTTAAAACTTTTCTTTTCCAGAACCAGTTCTTTTTCACCCGTATTGACATCTACGAGATAATAATCGTAATAATCCAGGGATTCCCAAGAGATCAATTGGCGGTATGGACGATCACTTTCACCTAGAGCAATGTTTTCAGTGCCCTCAGTACTCATTTTGATCGTGGGGACTTCAGTATCTGCCAATTGTATAACTTTTTTACTTCCGACATTGACCATGCACTGATAATTGCGTTTCTTTTCACGGCCAAGTTCTTTTATCTGCTGAGTTTGCAGTAAAGGATCCGTCCATGACCAAAGGTCAAATTTAGCTTTTTCGGCCTTTAACAATGTATCTTTAGGTTCTTCAACAGGCAGTGGAGCCGTTCCGAAGAAAAGGCGCTTACCGTCTTCGGAGAATTTCGCTGAGCGTATAGAACTGACACCCCAACCTTCAGGAATACCGTCGGCATTTTCATTAAGATAACATTTTGCCTTTGATCTTCCGCTTTTCCAATAGTAGAGATTATAGATCTTTTCTTTGGTCGTATCATCTGAGAAAAGAAAAGCCAATTGTTTGCCTTCATCATCAAAACGAAAAGTTTTAGCTTTACCATATGTCTCAAGAATGGTTTTTACCGATCCGGTATTTGCGTTGATAATTGATAATCGTACAGAATCTGTCTTCATTTTTGTTACAGCAAGAATACGGTCGCCGTCTTTACTCATGGTATATGAAGAAACATAATCCATGATAATAGTATCTTGTGTGACGGGATTCCATACCCACATAGGTGTACCTTCTTCACGGACTTTCTTTTTCTTGGCTTTTTTCTTATCTTTCTTTTCCTCGATTACTTCAACTTTCTTTTTTGAAGTATCCACAACTGATGTGTCAATTATTGTCGTATCAACTACTGTTGTATCTGCTACCGCAAGTGAATCCGTTGACAGACTATCTTTTACTGCTGATGTATCCTTTACGGGAGGAAGAGGTTTTTCATGTAAAAGCGTGATCCAGGGTGACCCTTCGTTACTGATACCGTAGGATTTTACACGCGGAATCGTGATAAGCGTATCTTCAGAGAAAAGGTAAACGCATAATGAATCCTTCGGCATTTTATCTTTTTTTACTTTATCTATTTTAGCTTTTCTATTTACTTCGAAATGGGGTACTCTGCTAAAAACAAGAAAATCGTTATCCGGCGAAAATGAGACATCCCGTCCACGATCAAAATCAAGTTTTTTACCGCTTTCAACTTCATAGAGACTTAGTAGGGCATCGCCGCGATTGAGCTCAGTTCCATAATATACCCATTTCCCGTTAAGAGAAAAAGTGGGACTGCTTAAACGTTGCCACTGTGCATAATCATCGGGGGTCATGGCTCGTTTTTCTTCAGAAACTGAAGCTGTTTCTTCTTCCTGGGCTTTGGCAATTTTAAGAGTTTCTGTTGTTTCTTCTTTTTTCCCGCAAGAGAAGAGAAGTAATAAAAGCATACTCATTGCTACAAGTCGTTTTAACATGATTTACCTTTTCCTTATTTTTTTTTTAATCTTTAAAATAATGTTTATTTAAAAACGGCAGATTATAAAATGTACCGTTTTTACAGCTTAGCACTCCTCCGCATTCACATTCCCCACACATACCGATCCCACACATATTGTTGGTCTCCAATGATGCGTAACAATATTCGGGTACACAGCCTTTCTTAACCGCCAATTCAAGTGCTTTCTTCATCAGGATATCCGGTCCGATAGTATAGACCGTACAATTATCGGTCTCTATCTCATCCAATTTATCAGACATTAGGTCAAGAACCCGTCCCGGCTTACCCACATCTTCAACCACTTTCATGGCAACATAGGGTTCAATTAACTCTTTATAACAGATTTCTTTTCTATCGGTAATACCATGATATACGTTTACGATCCGTCCAACCAAAGCCAGACTTTCCGCCAGTTTCGGTACAAGAGCCAAGCCCGTGCCTCCACTGAGAATAATAACGTGAGACATCGAATTCTCCGGCATCAATTTACCATAAGGACCACGAACATATAGAGAATCGCCTTCTTTCATTTTGAACAAGGCATGTGTGAATTTCCCTTTTTTATTTTTTACTTTATCCAAACGTTTACGAACAATAAAACGTAAAGGGGACGAAGTTACAATACCAAAAGGCTTTTCACCGACTCCCGGGATCCAGATAAAGGCATATTGACTGGCTTTAAAAAGCATCGGATCACCTTCCAGCTCAATATCCCACAATGTTTCACTGAGTTCGTTGATCTTTTTGATCGTATATGCTTTATATTTTGCAATTCGTTTCACCGAAAGATAAGATGCAGCTGAATCGGTTTGATTTTCGGTATCAAAACGTAAGGCTTCAAAATATTCCTGAAATTTTTCATCTTTGATACGAGCAATGGCGGAGCCGATCCCGACAACATTAGCGCCGGCGCGTTGGATCGCACGTACCTGCGATCCGCGGCTAACACCCCCCATTCCAATAATGGGGATATTCGGACCAACTGCTTCTCGTATTTCTTTAATTTTTTGGACTGCAATATCAAACACGTGTTCGCCGCTACGGCCTCCTGCGTGTCCATGGGGATTATATAATACCGGTTTATCACTAACCGGGTCTCGATAGACCTCCGGACCCACCGTGTTGATCGCGACGAGGCCGTCCGCGCCGGCTTCTACCGCTACACGAGCAATCTCACCAATATTTTCAACATTTGGTGTAAGTTTTGGGAAAAGTGCGACCTTTGTGACCGGTCGTATCGCTTCCATATATTCTTTTACCAGTTCCGGATTCACTCCAATGGAGGCACCATAACCCGGTTTGGCGTGGGGACATGAAAAATTCAGCTCGATCATATCGGCTATATCTTCAAATTTTTGAACCAATTTAACAAAATCTTCAGGTGAATTTCCCGATACTGAAATATTTAATATTGATCGAAGTGGTTTTTCTTCACGCAGAGCTTTTAGCTCTTCATAACCTTTTCTCATTCCCGGATTTCGCAATCCGACAGCATTAACGTAAGAGCCAACGGTAACTTCAGCCACAATAGGTTCGCGGTTACCCGAATTGGGACGAACCTGGAAACTTTTTGTTGTAATGATATCAATTTCTCTTACTTCCGTATCGACTCTACGGATCAAATTTGGCTTTGTGGTCCAAATCCCCGACACTGTTGCAAATTTTAATCTGCTATCAAGGAGGAACTCACGTATCTCATTAGCTGTTTTCATTGCGTCCTTACTACCTTTTCTTAGCTTTTAAGATAATACAATTTCAGTTGAAATGTTAATGAAAAATGAAAGACGTTAGACGTGAAAAGTAAAACGTGAATCGTAAGACCCTTGCCATTCATATTTGCTTGTCTCTCAAATCTAGACTTTTTCAAGCCTCGATAATATTTTTTCTTTTCACTTATCAAATCCATTAGTATATTTCCATATTGCAGAATTATTAAGCAGGAGAATATATGAAATTATTGGGAAATATCGTCTGGTGGATATTTGGCGGTTTAGTAACGGCTGTTGAGTATTTTGTTGCAAGTGCAGTACTAATGGTGACGATCGTAGGAATTCCTTTTGGTTTGCAAACTTTAAAGATCGGGATGATGACCCTGCTGCCTTTCAATATGACGATCAAAGAAAATAAAAAGAGCAATACCTTCCTTTCCCTTATCATGAATATTATTTGGTTTTTTATCGGTGGAATTTGGATCACCCTCACTCACCTGATCTTTGGACTTATTCTTGCAATTACTATTATTGGTCTTCCCTTTGCAAAACAACATTTTAAATTGGCATCCATATCCCTGACTCCTTTCGGCAAAGAGATAGTGCAAAAATAAACGAAGAGTAACACCTAATGATCACATATGTATTAAACTCAGAAAAAAATATCTTTGAAACTGTATTTTCAGGACTGATCAAACCTTCTGAAATTCTTCAGTATATGAAAGATGTAAATAATAATAAGGAATTGCCTCAAAAATTAAATGCACTTCTTGATGTCCGCACTGCAGATTTTGATTTTGAACCTATTACAATGCAAAGTATCGTGCGAGAGAATTTCCGTATGAACAAGTCCTTTCAAATGATCAATAATGCTATTCTGGCAAATGACCCACATGATGTTACTCTTGTTATGTTTCAACATTATACGCTTGGATCAGACAAATATCACGTAAATATCTTTACTGATAGAGAAAAAGCCGAGAAATGGCTGGGAAGCTGGTAATGGGTAACTTCAATATCTTATCTTTTATCCCAAATAATTTTCTGTGTCATTTCGACCGAATCCGTCGGCTGACGGAGTAGCGGAGAAATCTCAAATTACTAGTTACATTAAATTGCTGCAAAATCATAGTGACAAAGAGATCCTAAAAGATCAGCTAATAGAGAAAATAACGCAATATATGTTTTTGTGATATGAATAGATCTTTCGACTACACTCCGTTTCGCTCAAGATGACAGTTTCTTTTCCTCGACAATAAACCTTCAACTATTAGACTTTTCTGGTACATATAAAAAGGGCTCGACATGTCGAGCCCCTACTTTTGCCTAATAACCAGTCACCAGTCACGCGTTACGAGTCACGTCTTTAGATCTTACAATCAAAAATGAGCGCTTCCAAGGCATCGGCACAGACTGATGCAAAATTCTCCGGTATGTGACCTGATTTTTTCCAGGGATGTGTAAGTCCACTGGATGAATTGATACGAGCCAGTTTAATATCATATTTTGCTTTTTTAAGTGCATTCATAACCTGTTGAGCAGATCCGCCCTGAGACCCAACGCCCGGGATCAGCAAGGGAATATCATGAGGAGCATATTGTTCAGCCAATACCTTTAATTCACTTACGGATGTCGCACCCACAACGGCACCGGTTCCGGGATATTTCTGCGACCATTCAATGATCTTTTTACCTACGGCCTCGTACAAGGTTGAGCCATCTTGAAGCAAGAGATTCTGAAAATCTTTTCCACCTGCATTTGATGTGCGGTTAAGAATATAGGTCCCCAGTCCTTTTGTACTATATTCCAAGAAAGGAATGACGGAATCGGAACCCATATAAGGTGAAATGGTAACGGCATCCGCGACCCAGCGCTCAAAACCCTCTTTTGCATAATTGTTTGATGATGTTGCAATATCACCGCGTTTATAGTCCATGATCACGGGAATATGCGGGAAATATTCCCGGCATAATTTAATGGTCTTCGATAAAGCAAGTGAACCGCTGAAATCTCCTTGTAAGGGAACATCATGTTTAAGATAGTACCCCTGATTTGGCTTAAATGCTGCCGGCTTTAGATAGCGATTACTCATTTCATCAAAAAGTTTCTCAAAGAAATTGGGGATGATCTCATCAATTCGATATCCCAGTCGCGCCGGAAGGTAATCCATAACCGGATCCAGCCCCATGCAGACAACATTCCCGGCCCTTTCAGCCGTTTCTCGTAAAAAATTAAGATAACTCATAACTTTCTTCCTTTATTTAAAGCGTTCGCCCCATGTGAAAGGCGAAGCTTGCCATTGACGTAGAAGTTCAATTTGTTCTGCATTGAAGTACTTTTCTTCTTCAACGACCGCAATTAAGGTATCCAAGGTGATCAAAGGGAAATACTTTGCATTTACGGCATTAAAGGCATCCTGTGCCTTCTTGAAGCCGTAGGAGAAAATTGACATACACGTATCGACTTTTGCTCCGGCGGACCGCACGACTTCAAGCGATTCAACCGAACTGCCTCCGGTAGAGATCAGATCTTCTATCATGACCACATCCTTTCCGATCAGCATATCGGGATCCGGAACACCTTCGATCATATTCTTCATTCCGTGACCTTTTTGCCATTTACGCGGATATATAAAAGGTTTTTGAATAATATCTGCCAATAGAACACCATGCGGTATCCCGGCTGTCGGTATCCCGGCGATCATATCACAGGGAATATTTTTTTCTTTAATAACTTGGGCAAATCCCTCGCAGATCAGACGGCGATATTGAGGGTAAAATAAGAATAAGCGATTATCGTTATAGATCGGCATTTTGTAACCGGACGCCCAAGTAAAGGGATTGTCGGGTTGCAATTTTACGGCCTTGATCTCAAGGGCTGCTTTCGCGATCTGTCGTGCGATGGTCTCCATTCGTCTCCTTTGATATTTAAATATCCCAAACGTCTTTGTAGTTGTGGTCTTTGTCACAGTATTTACAGATAAATGTATTTGATTCGGTTTTATAGAAAAATGGGGTCGCATTCTCTGAATGGGAAGGATGTGAGATACAATCCGGATTCTTACAAGAGATCTCATCAAATTCGTAGATCTTAGGCGGGAAGTGTATTTTGAATTTCTTTTGGACCAAACTGTCTTTAATAATATTCAAGGTCGTTTCCGGTGCAATGGCTGAGAGTTTTTTCATTTTAACCAAGTCGAATTGATCCAAGCCCGGAAGTGAAAGGACACCTTTATACTTTCCATCTTTATGTGATTTATAAACGCCATGAGAGGAGACCACATTCAGATCAAGTATCTTACGAGCTTTATAGATATGCTCCCAGATCGTGGAAATATCTTCCCCTTTGCCAATATGGTCGATCACAATACCATTTGCCACCGGTTTTGTCCCGATCTTGAATTCTTTGGGAATCGATTTAAAGGTAGAGACCTCTTCAATGTAATTAATCTTTTTATCAATCTCACTAGGATGTTCTCCATTGAAATCTTCACCCAGACTTCCGCCCAGCATTCCCACTAAAATTGCTCTGGTATAATAACCATTCATTGCTTGAACATCCCAGCCATTAAGGGGTGTTTTATCCAGAAAGAATGGGATTGTCGGATATTCGCGGTTGCGGGGCAAAGGATGATAGAATTTTGTCCCTTCTTTCATCTGTTCGACCCATTCACTACGGAAAGTTACAGATTTGGTCAGTCGTTCTGCATGTTGCAAAACATCCTCACCCATGCGCTCCAATTGCAGACGGGTAAAGTACCAGATATTGGCAACTTTCTTTTGTGCAAGATAGTCTTCGATGGACGCAAATTCGCGAACATTGTACCCGTTAGCCTCCATTTTCTTTTTGTAGTGAGGGGGCATGGCCAGTTCATTCGGTGCGATAAGGTCGACATCCACTTGCTTGAAAATGTTCAAACCGTCTGCTTTGGAGTGAACGGTACGACCGTGGAAAAGATCGCCGACCAACGCAATATGAATATGATCGCGTTTAAAATTATTTTGCTCGAGAAAGGTATACTCGTCAAGTATTTCCTGTGTGGGATGTTCATGTTTTCCGTCGCCAGCATTAATAAATGACGGCTTTTGCAATCCCATGCGCTCAGCGAATTGACCCAGATCATAATCCAACCAGCGGGTCACGCCTTCAAGCTTGGTGCGAATGATATACAGTGAATAGGGACTGTAGGTCGTCAGCATACGGAAGGTATCCGAGTAGCTTTCCTTCTTGTTAAAGGAAGAGGTCGTGGCGTCAAAGATATTGGTTTTGACATTGTGGAATTTTACGGCATTCAGAAAGGATTCCTTTGTCCGCGTACTGGGCTCCACAAAAACTAGATAGGCACCAACATTGGTATTATTGATTTTGAAAGGAGAGAGATCGTCTTTCTCTGCAACGGCATTCTTTAATGCGCGGGTCTTGGTGTAAAGGTACCATTGCTCGTCTGCGGAAAGGTCGTTGATGACGGAAACGGACCGTCCCATAAATTTACCCTTCAATGATAAATCTTGATACTGTTTCATCGCCTAAGGTCTCCCCTGTTGATTTTTTTGTGATTCCATGCTGTTGATTTTTAGCAAATATAAGGATTTGGAGGTCGGAATGGAAACAAAATTTAATGGAATATTTTATTTTGACTTGATCACATGTTTTATGGACAGGATTACAGGATGAACAGGATGGTTTAATTTGACAGGATAACAAGATGAGCAGGATTATGGATTATGGATTATGGATCAATCCGTAAATGGTAAGACGTTAGACGTAAAAAGAAAAACACAAACTCGAAATGTCATCCCGAGCGCAGTCGAGGGATCTATTCATGATACGGAAAAAGAGATTATAGATTATGAATTATTTCGTTTGACTATACCTGTAGATATAAATCCCATCGCTGGTGCCTATCCACATATCACCATTAGAGTCCATTTCCATCACACGGCAAAAACCAACATCATTAGAATTATCAATTACCCATTTATGGTTCATATCCAATATACCTAAACGAGGGGATAAACCGGTAATCCAAATATTATCGCCATCATCAATACCTATTTCACTGATGTATTGGTCTTCACCAAATGCTACAGCTTCATTTTGACCGTCAAATATATAAAGTGCAGGTTGTTCATTATATGCAATACTACTAAATGTATAGTCGTCATTGAACCACAGGTTATTATCACTGTCAAATTCGATATCTGATATATTATATGGAGTAAATCCAATATCACTTGAGTCATAAGATGTCCATTTGCTACCGTCGTATTTCAAGAAAACCGGATCTCCTCGGTGAAAAGAGAACCATACGTTCCCCGCCCCATCTATCTCAATATCCGTAATAGCTGAACATAGATCCAAATCCATTCCATTGGGTTCGCAAGAGATGAAGTCTTCTCCATTAAAGCTGAAGATCATTTGCGTCGGACAATTCACCCAGGGATTGTATCCTATGAACCAAACATTATCCTCATCATCAATCGCTAAAGCGCCCGTATAGGCTTTGGGAATATAATAGTTATCGATCGAATCATAACGTGTGAAGGTATCACCGTCGTAGCAGATCAAACCATTGTCATTAAGCATCCAGACCCTGCCCTGACTGTCGATATCAATGTCCCAAATATTTGCCGAATCTTTTAAACATGAATTCGTATGATCAAATACCTCGGTGCTTCCATCAGAATTGATTTTTACAAGGCCGTACTGATCTCGTATGATTCCAGCCCATGCCGTTCCATCAGCTTCTGTTGCCAAAGAAACAACGAATTGACCATCTAAGAGTGTATCTTGCAAACTTATAGTTCCAGCCGGTGGATTAATAATACATGAAACCAATAACAAAGCTGAACAATATACTAAAATTTTTTTCATTTTATCACCAATGTTTATTTTTTATATATTTACGAACAATAGAAGATAAATAATGTTCCACTTACATGCAAAATAATTTTATCTAAGGCACTACCTCACAAACTCCTTACTTCTTAGCTTCTCGACCTGCGATCCATAAATTATCATATATATTTCATTTTTATGTTAATGTACGGGAGGCTCTGGCATGCCGTCCGTATCCGCCGGCTGGCGGAGAAGGATGGAGTCGCCCCTACGATACCGAAAGATATATTCTTTTATCCTATATTTCACTTCTTACCTTCTTTTTTTCTTTTTCCTTTTCCTTTTTTTTTCTTGATCCACTTTGCACCAACGCGATGCATCGCGTTGTTACATGTCGTTTTATATTTGCTTGGTTTTCTTCCCCTTCTCATCATCTCAAGAATAGATCCTTCACTTCGCCTGCTTTGCAGGACTCCGTTCAGGATGACAGACTAAACTTCTTACCTTCTCACCCTCCCACCTTCTTATCTTCAATGCTTTTTCCTTTGTATCATCAAATCTAACTTGTAAATTCACCTTTGAATTGAAAGGACCACAATGGATCACGACAAAGTAGAAAAACTCATACATGAATTACTTCTCGAACTGGGTGAAGATCCCCAACGTGAGGGATTGATCAAAACCCCCAAACGGGTCGCCAGATCCTGGGAATATATCACAAAAGGATATACTCAGGATGTAAAGGACGTCATTAACGGTGCGGTCTTCCATGAAGATGCCCGCGGTATGGTTATTGTTCGTGATATCGAATTCTACAGCATGTGTGAGCATCATCTTCTCCCCTTTTTCGGGGTGGCACACATTGGGTACATTCCCGATAAAAAGCTCCTCGGACTCTCAAAACTTCCCCGCATTGTGGATATTTTTGCCCGTCGCCTGCAGTTGCAGGAACGCCTGACTCAACAGATCGCCGACACGCTTTTTGAAATTCTCGAACCTAAGGGTCTGGGTGTGGTCATGGAAGCACGGCATATGTGCATGCAAATGCGCGGGGTGGAAAAATCTCAATCTTTGACCACGACGTCCGCCGTCCTCGGTGAATTCCATGAGGATGCGGAGACACGCGAAGAGTTTCTGAAGATGATATCGAAAGAGGTGTAAAACTAAGAAAATGAGTACTGAGCACTGAAAAAACACAAATTATGATATAAAAAAGAGACGCCCCGAACCTTCGGGGCGTCTTTACATTTATAGATATTATTTACCGATTACCGATCACTGTTCACTTCTGTTTACTGCTTACAGTTTACTGTTTACTGTCTTTAGGCCATTTCCCGATCATAATTGAATCTGGATACACTCGTCTCGCTCGGGCGGGCATGTGTCAAGTCCGTAAATGTAGATACTTGCGGTAATTCTTCCATGGGTAATTCAAAAACGGCAACGGGATATAGCGATGTAAGCGGGTCGCCTTTTTCAACGATAAAACCGGCACCGCGGCCATCGGTAATGTTACCTTCAATAGGTAGTATTGCACGCGTTTGTAAAATGGGTAAACGACCGTATTTATATATTTCCACATTGTCGGGCATTAATTCGGCTATGTCTACCAAGATCGCTTTTTCCAGTTCTACCCACAGTTGAGCACGAGCTGTACCCAATTCTATAAGTGTCTCAATTGTAAGGTGATTTGTTACTGGCATCGGAAGTCCGGTATTGATTTCTATATCCGTGAATTCTTTTAACAATTCAAACTGATAAAGCGATGTCACACGAAAATGACGAACTCCCTCAAAATAAGCGGCATTTATCTGATTCTTCAGCTTATCCAGCTCATCTTCAGGACAAAATACAGGCAGGATATATTCTTCGCCGGGTCGGACATCAGTATCTTTAGCCTTACGATCAGTTGATATCTTTTTATCCCCTTTAATGGCAACAGTATGAACAGGCTTTTGAGTGGCACTCTGCTTTGCCGGAAATACATATATCGGTTCCGGAGCGGGTGAATAATTCGTTTCCAGCCATTGGGAAAATGACTGACGAAATTTGCGAATATCCCGCTGAGATGCGAAGTAGTCACCATTAATGGTAACATCCACTTGTTTAATTCCCAGCGTCGGTGTTACGGCTTTTTTAAATTCTTTTATAAAGGTTTCGGCTTCAACGGCTCTGTTTTCCGCTGTGGGAAGATCTATCTCCAATTCCCAAATCGGTAAATGAGGATGATCTAATATCTGCACTTTTAATTCTTTATCAGTAACATCAACTTTAAGATTTAAATTATTTTCAAGAGTGGGAAGCTGTTCGATAAGTCGGCTGTATTCTTTGACCGAATAACCGGCTAAATAGACGATACCATCTGCAGGGATCTCTTTGTCGCAATGAATAAATCCTAATTCTCTATTTCCAATGCGCGTTGCCGGCTGATCGTTCTTGGTGATCTTTGTCACAGTTATCGCCGGACCTTCCATACCGCTTTTTGGCTGGACACGGATCTTATCACCCATTTTTACCGGCTGTGATGCCTCCATCATAAATCCATTGCTCTTTGTACTGATAACGTGACCGCACTGCTTGCCGGATACACCCAGTCGTTCAGACTCGATGAGATCACCAAATTGCTCTTTATCGTAGAATCCGCTTGACCATTTGCGTCCAAGCGCACCCGAAAGGATGGCTTTGGCCTCAGGTAATTTTGCCTTGACCTCATGCTCTTCGGCATCCAACATCATGCGATAGGCTTTGACCGTTGATGCCACATAATCGGATTTACGTAAGCGGCCTTCGATCTTAAGAGAATGCACGCCCGCTTCTTTCAGTCGGGGAATATCTTCGAGTGTATAAAGATCTTGAGTTGAGAAGAAAAAACCGTTTCCTTCTTTTGAATGATAACGACGCCGACACGGTTGTTTGCATTTACCTCGATTTCCGCTATGGCCGCCCATCCAGGATGAAAAAAGACAGACACCTGACAGTGAACAGCAGAGTGCTCCGTGAATAAACACTTCCAATTCAAGATCGCTGTGATCGCGGATGAGATATAATTCTTCCATTGTGACTTGTCGTTCAAGGATCACACGCTCGATGCCCAGCTTCTTTGCCATAGCAACGCCCGGCGAATTATGAATTCCCATTTGAGTAGAGGCATGTACGGGAATATGAGGAAAATGTTCTCTTAACATTCTTACAACGCCAATATCCTGAGTAATAATGGCATCCGGCTGAAGGCGTGTAACTCGATAAAGAGTACTTAGTGCTTCTTGTATCTCATTTTCTTTGACCAAGGTATTAAAAGTAAGATAGACTTTTTTATCGTGCTTATTGGCGTAGGCCATCAGCTTGCCATAATCTTCAAAAGTAAAATTTTGTGTGCGTTCACGGGCATTGAATTTACCGAGTCCGGCATAAACCGCATCGGCTCCGTTCTCAAAAGCGGTGATCGCAGCTTCAATATTCCCTGCAGGAGCAAGGAGTTCGGATGTGTTTTTCATACCGAAATGTAATATAATGAAGAGCTTAACAAAAGAGAATTAGTTCCGATCAAATATTGAACAAGGAACAAGGATATATGGATTTCGAAGTAAATATTTTCTTCCACACCTAACAACAACATTCCCTGATCAAAGTTTAAATTTGCGTAAAAAATAAAGTTCGACACCTGTCCTTCATAGCCTTGGCGAAGAAGGATGTCGAACCCCTACGTAATATTTTATAATTATTGTCAATTGTCCTTTGTCAATTGTCCTTTGTCAATTGTCTGATCCACCGCATCTTTCAACTGCTTTAACGCTTTCTTGAGCGTTCTTCTGCACGTCCCAATGTTCATGCGCATAAAACCTTTAGCGCATTCACCAAACATAGCTCCGTCATTCAGCCCAAGATGAGCTTCATTGATAAAGAAATCATTTAATTCTTTTTGGTTCAAGCCCCATTTGCGGCAATCCAGCCACAGCAGGAAAGTGCTTTCGGGTACTTCGATATGAATCGAAGGAATATTTTTCCTAATGTATTCGATCACAAAATCTATATTTTCCTTCAGGAATTTCTTGGTACGTTTCAACCAGGGTTTTCCATGAGAATATGAAGCGATCAAGGCTGCGTCGCCAATGATATTTCCCCCGCAAATATGCAAGGACCTGGGAATATAACGAAATTTTTCACGTAATTCTTCATTTTCAATGATGATCTCAGATGTAGCAAATCCGGCAATATTGAAGGTTTTGCTCGGTGCCATACAGGTTACTGTAATATCCGAAAATTCTTTTGAAATACTTGCAATAGGAATGTGAATGTTGGGTTCATAAACAATATCCGCGTGGATCTCATCCGAGACAATAATTATATTGTTTTCCAGACAAATATTACCCAATTCGATCAATTCTTCACGCGTAAAGACCCTGCCGACCGGGTTATGCGGATTGCAGAGAATGAGCATTTTAGTTTTCGGCGTGATCTTGCTTTTCAAGTCATCAAAATCCATACTATACCGACCATTCTCATTCTTCAAAGGATTCACAACCAGTTTCCGCTGATGATCTGTGACAGCATTGAAAAATGGCGGATAGACCGGTGTTTGAATAATCACTTCATCGCTTTTTTCTGTTAGAGCCATAACCGCAATATTAATGGCAGGGACAATACCCGGTGTACATGATACCCATTCTTTTTCAATTACCCATGAGTAGTTATCTTTCAACCAATTTTGGATAGATTTATAAAAGCATTCATTATGTATTGAATATCCGTAGATGGGATGATTAACCCGTTTATGTAGGGCACGACGAACTGCCGCAGGCGCCGGAATATCCATATCAGCCACCCATAGCGGAATAACGTTCTTGGTTCCAAAGACTT
>CAYNBL010000008.1:0-33328 GCA_964395205.1 uncultured bacterium
ATCAGGAAACGGTCATGCGCTTTATCAAACTTCCAAATTTTTACGGGTGGGTATTGCAAGTTATGTTTCTTAATATCCAGTTTCAATTGCTTGGAGATATATTTTGTATAAATGATAAATTCAATGCCATTTTCCCTCTTTATAAAATGCGTTAATACGGTATCGTCAATATAATTGTCTATCAAGATTAAAGAGCTTTTAGCTTTTCTTATTAAATCGGAAACGAAAGTATAAGCGTCGAAAATCTGTCCATTAAAGAACACGCCTTGCGCTGGCAAAGCTTGTGATCTTATTTGCAGATCGATACCGTTTACTTTGTCGTTCAGTGTTTCAACCCGATCCTCTATTCGGTTTATTCTGTTATTTAAAGAATAACCTTTCAATAAATGATCCTTAAGCACCCTATTCGCCCAGATCCTGAACTGTGTCCCTTGCTTTGATTTTACTCGATACCCAACCGAAATAATGACATCGAGGTTATAATACTCTACATCTAAAGTTTGTGTTTTTCCCTTCATTGCGCCGTGTTGAGTGGTTGTCGCAAATTTTGCGACAACCACTTCTTTAATTAGCTCACCTTCCGAAAAAACATTATTTATATGTTTTCCGATCGTTTTCACATCCCTCCCAAAAAGTGTAGCTATTTGCTGCCGATTCAACCAAACTGTCTCATTTTCAATCCTCACTTCAATACGCGACGGAAGCTCATTCGAACGATACAATATTATTTCATTTTTCATCACACAGTTCCTTTTCGTATCTGAAATATATGAAATATTTTGATAATATTTCGACTGATGCTACTATGTATGATATGCGTCACATTTTTAATCGATACAATAAAATTATCTATATTTCATTTTCATGATAATGTACGGGAGGCTCTAGAGCCTCCCTCTTAAGCCCCGGGCGACTCTAGAGTCGCCCCTACAATACCGCAAAATCTGCATTATGTACTTTATATATGCCTTTTTCTCTTTTCGTGAATAGATTTCTCCCAACCCTCTTCTTTATCTCTTTCGGTTTGTAACTTGTTTCTTATCATCTCGACCTTGCTCATTTTCATGGATAGATCTCTCCGCTACGCTTAGCCTTTTGGGCTTTCGCTTCGGTCGAGATGACAAAGCATTTCACCTTCTCTTTACTCTTTACTCTTTACTCCCTTCTCCTTACTCATTTAATTGACCTCCGTCACCATTTTTCCCTTCCCCGCCTTTCCTATTGTTAAAAATCATGATTTCCCTTAACTTTAAGGATGTATTGTTCAATTGCCTTCCCTTTGGAAGTTTATCAGACATTCACTTATTCGGTTCCGGAATCTTTGGAAACGAAACTTGAGCCGGGCATGCGCGTAAAGGCGCCTTTTGGCGCCCGCACTCAGATGGGATATTGTTTAGAATGTTTCTCTGTTCTACCTTCCAAATTAAGTTATTCCTTAAAAGGGATTACTGCTATTGTTGATAAAAAACCGATCTTTACGCCCGAATTGATAAAATTAGTTTCTTGGATCTCCAATTATTATCTCGCGCCGATCGGTATATGTTTTAGGGCGGCACATCCATCCGAAACCGGCTATAAACGTCAGCAATTCTGTTTTGTCCAGGAAAATGAGGATCCCGAAAATTGGGCCGATATTCCCGCAGGTGGATTATCTATGCTTAATTTTGTCACCCTCCCCGATGTGCGTCAGCAAAAAATCAAAGAAGGTCTTTCTTCCGGGAAACTATTTATAGATAATATTTTTCCAAAGGTCAAAGAAGCTCGTCGTGTTGCTGCTGTCAAAATCCTTAACAAAGAACTCCCAATCACATCACGCCAACAAGATGTAATAGATCTTCTTTCCTCCTTAGATATCCCCCAGGAAGAGATCCGGGTTATTCAAAAAAAGTTACATTGTTCACCGGCTGTTATCAAAAAACTTATTGAGAATGGTGTACTTTTAAAATTTGAAATGGAAGTACCGGCTGATCCTTTTGATCATCTTGTGGCAGAACGCAAACGTGATGTAAAATTATCTTCTGAACAATCTGATGTTATTGATAATATTGAAAAACAGTTCGATACATTCTATCCCGTTTTGCTCCACGGAATAACCGGGAGCGGTAAAACAGAAGTATATATTGAGTTGGCTAAAAAACAGCTGGCAGCCGGTAAACAAGTTTTGATATTGGTTCCGGAGATCGCAATTACTCCACAGATCGCTGCTCGATTTCGCTCCACTTTTGGAGAAAAAGTAGCCATTTGGCATAGTCAGATGTCTGATTCGGAACGCCTGTGGACGTGGACACAAATACAAAAAGGGGCAATTCGAGTTGTTGTGGGGGCACGATCTTCTCTTTTTGCACCCATGAACAATATTGGACTCATTGTCGTCGATGAAGAACAAGAAGCTTCATACAAGCAAGATGACCAAGCTCCGCGATATCATGCACGGGATGCTGCCGTCATGTACGCACATATTCTAAATATTCCGATCATACTCGGATCGGCGACACCCAGTTTAGAGTCATATTATCAGTCCGCGATAAAACGATATCATCGTCTGGAGCTGAATCAGCGTTTTGGTGACGCCCAATTGCCTCATGTTCACTTGATCGATATGAACGAAGCTTCCCGGCAGGGACTTTTTAGTGAAGAATTATTAACAGCTCTTGATAAAATATTTAAAGACGGAAAGCAGGCTATTATCTTGCAAAATCGTCGGGGCTACAATACGGTGATGGTCTGCAGCGAATGTCAACGGGTTCATCAATGTCCGAGCTGTAGCGTCGCACTAACATACCATAAGCGCCTTGACAAGCTCATGTGTCATGTTTGCAATGCCACTTATCCTCTTACAAGCACTTGTGTTCATTGTGGAACGGAAACCCTCAATGCCATGGGACACGGCACTCAAAAGATCGAAGAAGAATTAAAGATTTTTTTTCCGGAAGCGCGCATTGCACGAATGGATATGGATACGACACGCACAAAACATGCACATGCTCGAATTTTAAATGAATTTGAGCAAGGACAGCATGATATTCTTCTTGGCACTCAAATGATAGCAAAGGGATTGGATTTTCCCAATGTAACACTTGTAAGCATCATGAATGCCGACACCGGTATTGGCATACCCGATCACCGGGCAAGTGAGAGACTTTTTCAACTTATCTATCAAGTTAGCGGGCGAAGCGGACGAGGAAAATACCCCGGGGATGTTTATATTCAAACATTTTCTCCCGAGGAACCTCTGATCCAAATGGCTGCCAAGCTTGAATTACGTGCTTTTTATAATTTGGAACTCTTTCAAAGAAAAACATTGCAATATCCCCCATTTAGTCGTCTTTTTCTTCTAAGAGTTAGCGGAACAAATGCCAGAGAGGTTGAAGCTGCAATCGGTCGAATGTATAAAGCATTGGTCACTAAGATCCCGCCGTCAAATTGTTTGGGTCCGGCACCTTCTCCCATTGAGCGGATTAAAGATAAAACACGCTGGCAGATACTGGTTAAAGCGGGACGAAAAAACGATCCGAACGGAAACAGAACGGCAAGTATTCTAATACATGTACTTAAGAATTTCAGACAACAGGAAAAGGGTGTAAAGGCACTTATTAATCGTGATCCGATATCACTCATGTAAACATTATGATGGAAAAATTATATCAACAACTTGGATTTCATCTCGTCAGAGAAAAACTGGCTGGATACACTTTAACGGAAAACGCAAATTTAGAAGCGCTTTCAGCAGTATCCTTTTTGCCAAGAACTATTTATTTATTAAAACAACAACAGCATCTGGAAATGCGTGATCTTTTGGCTCTGGATATACCCCTTTCATTGATCGGATTCCCTACACAGGAAGATATTATTTCAAAAGGCAAAGTAAACGGCACCGTATTGCATGAAGAAGAGCTATATGGTCTGGCGGAGATCATGCAGCATGCCCGACAAGTATCGGCATATTTCCATCAAAGAGAAAACAAGTATTCAAAATTAAAAAAACTGATTGGTATATATAATCCCGATTTGAAAGATCTGGAGCAACAACTCTTTAAATTATTCAATTCGGAACGCCAGATTGCCGATAACGCTTCTATCGAATTATCACGATTAAGAAAAAAAATTAATAAAATTGATCAAAATATTCGTATTAAGGTATCTCACATCGCCTCAGAATGGATGGCAGAGTCCATAGCATCTGAAGATGTCGTTGCCTTTCGAAATGGCCGACAGGTCATCCCTATTCGTGCTTCAAGAAAATCAAAAGCACCCGGTATTATTCATGATCAATCTCAAACCGGACAAACCGTCTATGTGGAACCCCTAGTCATTGTTGAAATGAACAATGAACTGTATCAGGCAAAACAAGAAGAGCGAATTGAAGTTCGCCGTATTCTTCTTCAGGCATCTGATCGGATCCGTGAATATTTACCTTCCATAGAACTTTGTATTGAAGCTCTGGAAACATTTGATCTGATCCAGGCACATGGACGACTTGCTTTAGACTTTGGTTTGGATAAGCCCGACGACAAAGATAATAAACTACGAATTATCAAAGGTCGAAACCTTGAATTGAATTTCTCTACTGACCCCGTCCCATTGAATCTGCACCTTCCGGAAGGGAAATGTGGGATCATTATTACCGGACCAAATGCCGGGGGAAAAACCGTAACACTAAAAACCATCGGTCTGCTTTCTATTATGAATCAGGCGGGTTTTCTTTTACCTGCGGAGGCTTCATCTTCTTTCCCGGAATATGATAAGATTTTTGTTGATATCGGTGACGGTCAATCCATTGATGGTGGCTTGTCTACTTTTTCTTCTCACATTCTATCTCTGAAAAAAATTGTTGAGGAAGCGACAGATAAAACGCTCGTCCTGATCGACGAACTGGGAACGGGAACAGATCCCGATGAGGGTGCTGCCCTCGCCGAAGGAATATTAAAAGTATTAAGTGAACGCGGTACCACCATTATTGCTACAACTCACCATGGCTCATTGAAAACTTTAGCATTTGATTCGCCTCATTTTGAAAACGGCAGCATGAAATTCAACGACAAAAACCTTATTCCGGATTATGAATTCATACTTGGGATCCCGGGATCATCTTATGCAATTGAGATCGCAAATCGCTATAAATTGGATGAAAGAGTCATTAAACATGCCAAGGAACGCGTGGGTAAACAGCGTGAAAAGCTGGAACGGCTCATTGTTGATCTGCAGCGCAAGATCAGTCGTTATGATACTCAACTTAAAGAAAGCAAAGAACGCGAAAAAGATTACAAAGAAAAACTTGATTATATAAACGATAAAAAAAGCGACATAGATCACAAGTTCAAACGAGCGGAAAAAGAAGCCGTAAAAAAAGCGGAGAGTATGATCGCGGATCTTCGCAAAGAGCTTGAATTAAGCATTCGGGAGATCAGAGAACATCAGGCAAGCAAGAATTCTATTCGTGAGGCTCAAAGTGTTTTCCGTAAGGCAAAAGAAACACTTGTAGAAAAAGAAACTATTGAGCCTGAACAAGCAACGCCTTCTCTAAAAATAAAAGACCTGCACGAAGGGTTAAAAGTCTATGTCCCCACAATGAGACAAAACGGTACCATCCTTGAAATAAATCCTAAAACGAAAAAAATCTGGGTTGATGTTGATGGATCTCGTTTGCGACTGCAGGTGGATTGGCTTGAACCGGCCAAAAAAACCAAACAACGTATTACGACTATGGTTTCACATTCCTCTACCGGTTCGGCATATCATTTGGATTTGCGCGGCAAGCGGGCAGAAGAAGCAATTATTGAAACTGATAAGTTTATTGATAATGCAATATTGAATGGAATTAATTCTTTGGAGATATTGCACGGGACCGGGGGCGGTGTTTTACAAAAGGTCATCCATGATTTTCTTTCGGGAGACTGGCGTATTAAAGAATATAAATTTGCAAAACCGGATCAAGGCGGTGTGGGTGTAACCTTTGTAAAATTACGCGAATAGTTCACTTTTTATTTTTTTATTGTATATTGGGTGTTAATTTGAAAGACAGGAGTAATAATGAATAGAAATATTAAATTAGCTGATAACGTTTACTACCTTGGTGTTAACGACCGCAGGACGTCTCGTTTCGAGAATTTATGGCCGCTTCCTCAGGGCGTTTCTTATAATGCATATTTGATCAATGATACAAAAACAGTTCTGGTTGATACGGTTGAATCCACAAATACAGATTCATTTATTTCTGAAATTCAGGATATACTAAACGGTAAATCGTTGGATTATCTGGTTGTTAATCACACCGAGCCCGATCACTCGGGTGCACTGACATCTTTATTGAAATCTTATCCTGAACTGATAATTGTTGGTAACCGCAATACCTTTAAATTCTTAGATGGTTTTTATGGCGAAATGAAAAATAAGCTCACCATCGAGCACGGCGATATACTCGAAACCGGTGATCGCACATTGCGATTTTATTTTACACCCATGGTCCATTGGCCGGAAACCATGATGACCTTTGATGAAAAAGATGGCATTCTTTTTTCCGGGGATGCCTTTGGAAGCTTTAAATCTCTCGACGGTGGCATTTTTGACGATGAGCTGAACATTGATTGCTACGAAAATGAAATGCGTCGTTACTATTCCAATATCGTTGGCAAATATGGCAAGAACGTTCAGCGGGCGTTCAAAGTCCTTGAAGGTGTTCCAATCAAAATGATCGCTTCAACGCACGGCCCGGTTTTCCGTAAAGACATTAATTGGGCATTATCGCGTTACGACAAATGGAGTCGAGAAAAAACACAACCAGGTGTTGTGGTTATATACGGATCTATGTATGGGCATACCGAAGAAATGGCGGACTATTTTGCACGCAAGTTAAAAGAAGCCGGGGTCCCGGATGTGGAAGTCTACGATGCGTCTGAAACACACCCATCATTTATGCTTTCTGCTGTGTGGAAATACAACGGTGTTGTCCTTGCCTCTCCGGCATATAACAATGCTCTTTTCCCTTCGATGAAAGAAATTGTCAATAAATTCCTTGAAAGAAAAATGACCAGTCGTCATGTCGCTGTAATTGGTACATCAACATGGAGCGGCGGCGGCGTTAAGTCACTCAATAAACTGGTGGGGGAACTCGGCTGGAATCAAGTCGGCACCTCTATTGAAGCTAAGTATTCAGCAAAACCCAATGATTATGAATTATGTGATGTTCTGGCAAAAGAATTAGCGGAAACTATCTTAAGTTAGTATTGTAGTATCATAATAAGACTTAATAATAAAAAAGCCCTGAAAGTATTCAGGGCTTTTTTATATATGTACCGGCAATGCTTATTTAACGATGGGCTGTTTGTAATACTGTCGTCCTCCCTCTCCATAAGCATTGGGTGTTTTATTTCCATAACGAGGGTTTCTTTTACCCATATTTCTGTCTCCCCGTCCTCCATGCCCAACATACATAAAACGATTATGCATTAATTTATATTTATCTTCACCAACGATCTTGCGAACAGCTACCTGATTGTCGAGTTTCTCTTTTGAAAGTTTATCTTTTGCTGTATTCAACTCATCAAGTTTGGCATTCCCTGATTTACCGGCTACAACCAGTTCGTCAAGTTCCATATACAGCACCTTGATATCGGCACGTAGCGGAATGGCTTTCTTTTCAAAATCGCGTTTTGCATCGGCAACTTTTGCGCGTTCCTCTTCTGTCAGTAACTGATAGTTTTCACCCCTCATCTTATGTTCAGGACTTTTTGCCCTACCCTTTTCATTCATACCTGCGAATGCAAAGCTTGCTACAAGCAGAAGGGTCAGTGCGATGGTAATTGGTTTGCGTTTCATGGTTAACTCCTTTTAAATTATTTACGCTTATTCCAGAATTTCTTACCCTTCTTCTCTTCCGGTTCTGGTTGATAACGTTGTTTTAGCTCATGTGATAATTCTTTTCTAAAACGAGGTTCGAAAAACATCAGTTTCGCAACCTGTGCAGGTTCAAGAAATTTTTCAACATCTTCAATAAATTCATCATCCAATTTCATTTCTACTTCGTGGAGACGATTGATCTCTTTTTTATATTTACCCAAATCACTTTTTGTGATTTCATCTTTTTGGAAAACTTCTTCGCTCAACTTGCCCATTTGCAGGTGTAGAGAATATTTCTCATCCCTATAAGGACGATTAAGTGGAAATAGTTTTTCTGCCTGTCCGGGAGTCAATTCAAGCACTTCAGTCATGCGGAATACCATATACTGATAATAGGGTTGATCGCTGATACAATGTTCTTTTTTATCCGGATCGTCAAATCGTTCTTTTTGCATGTTCTGCGCACTTAAGCTTGCGATCATGATGATACCAATAATAAAAATTGCAAATATCTTCTTCATAATATTCTCCTTGCTCAAACCTAAAAAAGATTTTCTATAGACTCAATGTTTTCATATTCGACCAGATATTCAATTATGGCATTCTGGTCCATAGATATCTCTGGGACAACACTGCTTTCGGATTGCAAATACAGTACATCATCGCTGATATCAGCTATTGAAATAGTTGTTGATTGGTTTATGTTAAATATCGTTACGATAGCCAGTAAAAACACTGCAGCAACACTGCTTATACGACGCGAAAAAACAACTCTGTCATGCCGGCGCATTTTCTTTTGGATGTTAATAAAATTCACATCCCGTTTTAAAGGATCGATCGTTATCGGAGTATCGTCCGAAAGCCCTTCAAAGATATGAAGAAGTATTTTACAGGAAGAACAGTTTGCCAGATGCTCTTGAGCTTCCGGATAGCGTTCCGGGTGTTCCAGTAATTCGGGAAAGATCTCTTGTATTTGTTCACATTTCATTTTACTACCTGTTGCAGTTTTTTTATTGCTTTGTGGTAAAGGACTTTTGCGCTGTTCTCACTTGTATTTAGCTTCTCGGCAACATCTTTAAAAGATAGTTTTTCAAAAGCCCTGCTTTCAACAACGAGACGTTCCATTTTTGAAAGATGATCTAGCCACTGACTTTGAAATTGTTTAACTTCTTTTTCATCTTCCGGCCCGGCGTGCTCATATTCATGATATTCATTCCAATGAGAGGTTTTGTTTCGTGTAACAAAATTCAACGCGTAATTGGTCGCTATGCGACGCAACCAGGTATACGGTGACGAATCACCTCGAAAGGAAGAACGTTTCTTGTACGCCCTCAGGAACACATCCTGAGTACAGTCCAGTGCATCGTCCTCATTGCCCACAATGTGAAAGATCGTTGCGTAGATACGGTCATGGTATTCAGTCACCCAGTTTTCGAATTCTCTTTTTTTTACCATGTCCTAACCTGTTTCTCCCTATTAAGACCCAAGATCTTAACGAACGTTAACAACTTTTCTTGAATTTATTGATTATTTATTATGATTGGTAATTAAAAAAGCACTAATAGCGATATCTGAACCCTTAAATATCGAACACCGAACAATCGAGCATTAGAACATCGAAATGGTGTTGAGCATCACACATTTTTCTCAGGAGATTTTTCAGATTTAGATTTTATATATTTACTTCGATTGCTCTATTGTTCAATTATTCATTATTGATCTATTGGTTTGGGTAATTGTTTGCTCGAGCGAGCGCCCATCTCTTTGATCTTATTTGCTTTGTCGATTAAATTTCCCCGACCTGTTTTAAGTTTATTCTCTGCATCTTCATAGGTTTTTTGGGCAGTTTGCATTTGTTTGCCAACCTTCTCAAAATCCTCGTAAAAAGAAATAAACTTATCTAACATTTTTCCGCTTTCGGTCGCGATCTCCATGGCATTCTTTGTTTGATTTTCTTGCTGCCAAATAAAGGATACAGTCCTTAGCGACGCCAACAATGACGAGGGTCCTATCATAATAACATTCTTTTTGATTGCATATTGATACAGGGACATATCTTCTTCCATCACGGTCGCAAAGGCACCTTCAATGGGAATGAACATAAAAACATAATCGGGAGAATTAATGTCTTTCAAATTCTGATAATGTTTTTCATTCAATCCGTCAATATGACGTTTCATGGATGCGATCAAAGCTTTTCTGTGCTGGTGAATTTCAGTAGCATCTTCTGCTTTGATAAATTTTTCATAATCTACAAAAGAAACTTTTGAGTCAATGACCAAATGCTTATTCTCGGGAAGATTAATTATCACATCGGGTTGTTTACGGCCTTCTTCCTCAGTGAAAGAAGCCTGTGTTTCATATTCCATCCCTTTTCGCAAACCGGACATTTCCAATAAGCGCTCTAGGATCAACTCCCCCCAATTTCCCTGTTTCTTAACATCGCCTTTTAAGGCTCTTGTTAAATTGCTTGTCTCTTCTGTGATTACTTGATTCAATTTTTGAAGTTCTTCAATTTTGGCAGTCAAAGTCGTCATTCTATCACTTGTACCTGTATGAAGTTCTTCAATTTTTTTTCGAAATTGACTAATATCCTTTTCAATTGGTTCCAGTACCAATTTTATTTTATCTGTGTTCTTTCTGTCTTTTTCATCAAATATTTTATTTGCAAGATTCTCGAATTTTTCACTCAAAGACTTTTGCATATCCTCAGTTTCAGCTGACTTTTCTTTTAATAAACGATTTTCAGTCTCAAGTCGAACCAAGTCATTCTGAGTTTCTTGTGTTATGGTTTTCTGTTGTTCCAATTGTCTTTTATTTTTTCTTTGAACAAATTGAAAAATAATATAAACGACAACAGTCCCGAGAACGATGCCGGAAATGAAAAGTATATATTCCATGTAAACCTCTATTTGTGGTTTTCGTCGTCTGTCAAAGAAAATACTCGAAGCGCTTTATGATATTTACAACGTTTGATCATGAGGTAGCTTGCTTTATTTTCCGCCACTCTTGAGAAGCATTTGATCGCTTCATCCCAATTACCCTGAAGATAATGTGTCAGCCCTTTTTCATAGTGTGCTTTCTTCAAGGTTTCTTCAGCATCATCCGTTTGGCGTGTAAACAGAACTTCATAAACCTGAATGCGCTCTATACAACCCTCAATTTCAACTCTATCTAATTTTCTTGTGACAATATCATTCTTAATATAAGCAAATACCGATTCATCTATCAAGATTTTCGTGCCATAATATTTATTTATTTTTTGATAGCGCGATGCCAAATTCACGGTTTTGCCTAAGACTGTAAATTCTTTTTTGCCGGCAACGCGAATATCACATGCATACAGATCACCCGAACAGATCCCAATACGGGCCGCGAGCGGAATGCAAATATTATTAATTTTTATGGGGTTAATTGTACCAAGTATTTTCTGCATTTCCAAGGCACACTCAATAGCATTATCGACATGATTATTATCTGATTCTTCTAAGCCAAATACGGCCATAATGGCGTCACCTTGTATTTGGCACACATAGCCATTGTGATCTTGAATACTGTCGGATAAAGGCTCAATAACCCGCATAACGAATTGGCAGGTTTCCTTTGGGCTTAATATCCCGCTTATCCCCAAGAAATTTTTAATATCAATAAAAAGTACTGTTCCCCGCATATCTCCAATAGCAAACTTTTTCATAGCTCATTTTCCTTCACTCATCTTATGATGTTGACATTGCACATATATTAAATGTTGACGATAATGTCCTCACTCCCTCTTTTCACTAAAACCGAACTCTCCAAAATGCACCGGTTGATGAAAGTTCAATTTTTCGATCGGATTCCATGAGGCCCAATGGGGATGAGATGTATTATCTCCACATTTATATAAATTGCCCTGCCAGATTGAGCTATTTATCTTCTTGATCGAGGTATAAAGTTCAAAAAAAGTAAAAGGAATATTAAGTCCCAGAAACCAGGTTATTTCTTCTGTGATCTCCGGATCAACCACCCGCGATAAACTGCTGATGATGGTGATCTGTTTTGAATGATCCTCGGGGATATGCCTTAGATCTTTTCGTTTTCCCATCGAGTCCCGCTCCGGATCAACGATAAAGTTTACGTGCAGGGTACCTCCTGCATTCAACTCAAAATTATAATATCCCTCAGACTCGGGTGGTTTGATAAACCATTCAACGTAACTATCTTCATTAACTTTTGAATTATAATCGGTATAAAGGGACCGCACATATTTATCTTTCACTTTATACAGTAAAAATATACCGTGATCATTATATTGGATTTTAACTAATGTTTCAGGTCTGTGGTCACTGCTGTTGGGATGAAATGTATTGATTTCGGCAACGGGAACATCTCTCCAATTGGGAGAATTCCAGTCAATTGAAATATTTATTATTTTTAAATTATTAACTATATGGTAACGATTTATCATAGTTCCCCTTATTTATAATAATATAATATTTATAAGATATAAAATCCAGTGCTTATTGACGCAATAGCCAAGAATAGAGCACATCACCAATGCACTTAAGACTTTGTGGTGAACAGTGGGCCGGCAAATCACGGGGAGTATGCCATATATTTTTGCCCTTATAATGATAATGAAAATCAATAATATCAATAGTGGGAATACCCGCTTTTATATTCAAAGGGACATGATCATCAAATATTTCAATTCCTATCTGTTTTAGGAATATCTGTCCATAACCCAGTTCCTTGGCAATGTCCCAAACCTCAGTAACAAGTTCAGGCGCATATTGCATGCTATTTGCCTCTATGGGCAGTTTTAGATCGCTATCACCTATCATATCAATAAGAATCCCCTTTTCGGGCAAAGGTAACAGCGGATTCTCTGCATAGTAGTCAGAGCCCTGACAAAAATATTTCCCATTCCCGGCAAGACCCATATCCTCGGCATCCCAAAAAACAACATCAACACCAATATTGGGGTTAATATTTTCTATATGCTTCATCAGCTCAAGCAATACGGCCGTCCCGCTTGCTCCATCATTTGCACCGGGTACGGGTGTGTTATAATATACAAAATCTTTATCGGAAATGGGGCGCGTATCCCAATGTGTGCTGAGCATCACACGTTTGGTGTTTTTGGGATTAAATCTTGCAATAATATTAAAAGCATCCACCGTCTGTTTATTGTCGGGGCGGTATGCTTTGAATTGTTGGACGATAACCGTATCGGCATAAAGCTTGCTTTGTTCAATCAACCAATCGCGACAAACAAGCTGTTCCGGACTTCCGGGTACTCGAGGGCCGAACGCAACCTGTTTTTCCAAATAAGAAAATGCTCTGTATGCATCAAAAGGCAAATTGTCGGCAAGCAAAACACCCAAAATAAGTGTACATATAATTATAATTCGTTTCATCGTATTATCCACTGATCCGGATGGTAACCGTTACACCAAAATCTTTATAATCATCCGTCTTATTCTCTCCATCCAATTCCTGGGTTTTATCAATTCTTTGACCATACTTAAAGAAAAAAGTCCCGTCTATATTTTTACTAAAGCGATATTGAACTTTTGGTTCAACCTCCCAGTTTATCCTGAAATTCTGAGGATCTCCAAAATTCTGACTTCCCTTAAGTTTAACAACTTTTTTATCCAATCCATACTTTCCTTGTAAAGAAAATGTGATCTCATTTTTCATGTTGATCACTTGTATTTTCTTGAGGAATGGAACGGGAATACTAAGACCCTTATTGTATTCATAGGATAAATTGAGGGTCATATTATCCTGAAATGTTTTTGTTACACTGGTATTTAAATAGTCAATTTCAACATCACCCTGATTATCTATCTTGATCATTTTATTGTAGCCAACATTTATTCGAAGATTGCCATTGAAGGTAAAACCTGCTTTAATAAGTGGCGTAAAGTTCAGCGTATATGTCGATGTTTCTTCGCCAAGATAGTAATTGGTATTATCGTTTGTCAAACGATAGCGTATGCTCTCTTTTCCAGACATTTTGTGCGAAAGATTAATACTTTTAATAAAATCCAGCTTCCCGTTCAGCCATTTATATTGACTGGGGCTGATTTTCCATTGCAAGTTATATTCGGGCGCAACAAAACCCTCTTTTCCCGTTTCCCCCAGAGGAAAAAAGTTTCTGGTAGATGATGAGTCATAAGGAATTAATTCCAGTGTATCTTCAAAGGCAATAATATGAATTAGTTCATCATAATAATCTCCCGAGGACGTTTTATAACGATATTTTCGCCCGGTTGATGAACTTTGTTTATAATCCAAACGTAATTTAATTGATTTCGTCAACTGTATGCCGCTGGATATGCTAAGTGAGCGACTTAGGGTATTGGCAAATGGATTACCTATTGAACCTTCAAACGATCCTGTCGGTAAATAGTAATAGTCACCAAGTCCATATCGGTATTTATATGTAACATCTTTAAATATTTTTGAGGTATCATTCCCTGTAATACCATTGTTTGTTTTACTAAAGTTATCATTGTAACTCATACGAATAGGGTCGATTTTCCCAAGTAATTCCGAAACAGTTATCTTCTTGCGAGTCGGAGCTATTTTCTTGGTATCAGCTGTCGTGTTTTTCCGGGTCGGAGCTTCTTTCACTGCAGATGTATTCTTCTTTTCGGGTTTCTTGGTGATTGCACTATTTTCCTCTTTGCGCATAAGAGCAGGTTTTTCAGATGGCTTTTGTGCCGAGGTATTTGAGCGAGATGCTTTCTTTTTATCCTGTTGCTTTTGCATGCTATTGATTTTCTTCTTAGAAGAATCCCAAATTTGCTTAAGGCTAATCGTACCGTTTGCAGAAATTTTTCTTGCCACACCTACATTCGCATAATTTTGATCGTTCTTTGTACTAAAGCTATAATTAGTATTATAGGTAAAACGCGGCTTTAACCATGATGTAAGTTCCGGGCTATAACTCACGCTTAGATTTTCCCGCATGGCAGATACATCTCCAATGTTTATTCCATTCATCAGGCTGTCATAAGTCAAGTCTGTAAATAATTTCCAGGTTTCATATCTGTACTTTTGTAAATCGCTTGAACTGGAACGTTGATACGTGATCTTCAATGATGAAAATGGATCAAAGCCCAAATTCATGCTTTTCGACATGCCAAAGGAATACGTACTGCTTGTATCCAATGTGCTTCTTGTAACCCGGTCTTCTTGTTTTTCCGAAACATTCATGTTCCATTTAAATGACGATGGTTTCCAGTAAAACTTTTTTGATTTTGCTTTTTCGTCCAAGAAAGGGATCCAGGATAAATATGGAATACCTTCACCTTTTTCTATTGAAAGCGAATAAGAGAATTTTCCGCTCATACTAATATTGTCTTTAGATGCTATTTCCAAACTGCTGTTCTCGGATTGAGATGCCGTAAAACTTGCCGTAATGGGATTTACAAGCAAGCGGGTAAGTAAGGGATCACTTTTATTCCCATTTCGTTTAAGGGACGTGCTAATGGATTGTCTTTTAGTTATCACCTTTAAACTGTCATCCGGATCATCTTCTAATAAAATATCAGAACCGGGAAAATATTTTGGCGTACTAATAGATTTACTTTGTGACATGGTTACAGGAAATGCGACTCTCCATTTTTCGGGAAATATTTTATGGGCATTGACCGTCATGTTTAAATTATAAGCTTCGCTTGTATTCATGTTATTCGCCATTTGCTGATTAACCTGATGAAAATCCGCATCGGTTTTTTTCACATTGGCATTTAAGCTTAAAAGACCACCAAATTTTACATCAAAAGATCCTCTCATGGCCATGCCCGGATCATTATTGCTTTCAACTACACGCATTTCATTGACCCATATAGCACCCGTATAATTTCCAAATCCATCAATATTTTTCACGCCGAGCTGCATTTTTTCAATTCTGGACAGGGAAGGATTACCCACAACTCTGAATATTTTTCCGGAATATGTACCCGTTGAATCATCAATAGGTCGATATTCCTTGATATTGCCATCGTCCAATTCAAAATATTCAATGCCATCAAAATCAACCCTGTTTTTTAGTTCGCGGGTTATTTCATAAAAAATAATTTCAATATTGTTTTTTTCATCCCAACCAGAATAAACGGGTGTAACTGCTTCGTAATATTCCGTCATATCCCCTCGTCCAATACGGAGGAACAAATTAACCTGACCATCAGTGCCTTCTGGGCCATGAACGAACATTTTTAACTGCTTATACATAAGCAACGATTCATTTTCCAGCATGATCTTTTCTGCCAGTGCTGTCTCACCGGGTTGAAGTTCGTTTAAATTCAATACCAACGATTGTTCTTTTTGGGTGATCGTTGTTCCGTCAAGGGCGTTGACTTGTTCACGTCCCGTAATACCCGGCGGGGATTGATAATCGGCATCTTCATCTGAATTTTTTACCGTGATAAAAAAACGGTCATCATCAACTGTATAAAAAGGCGTTTCTTCGTCAGCAATACCTCTTTCTTGCCATTCGTTTCCTACGATCGAGACAGATGCAAAATTCACAGTATCCTGATCTGCAACATCAAAAATACTTATTCTAAGCATTCTGATTGACATGAAATTTGGTTTACCGACACTGTCGATCATAGCTGTTAAAGGAATACGATATTGCTTCCAACCCGTTTCTTTTCCATTATCAAATTTCGTTCTTGAAGCCAACCACTCTTCGCTGCTGAGATCAACAGTATAAGAATAGTAATTATTTGCCTGGTCTAATTTACCATCTCGATCGACATCTTCCGTTTCCGGGTAAGGTTGAATACCATCTGTTCCGGCATTATCTTCAGACCCGTTACAATAACGAACTTCGCCTTCTTGGTATCCTACTTTATCAAAATTATCAATAAGTGGATCCCAGCCTCTTGCAAGTTCTTCTTCATCGGTATAACCGTTAATGCCGGTATCTTCATTATAATCATCAGATATTTCCAGATTGCCGTTATCATTTTGATCTTCGTAGTTTTTAACTCCATCACCCATCTCTGTATCGGGAAATGACGGGTCATATTCCTTATTATACCAATCTTCCGTTATCTCGCCAATATCGATCTGCAATTGTGCTTTTTCACCTTTGACCCACAGTTCAATATACTTACTGTTGCTTTGGTCATACATATAAATTGGCTGCATAATACCGCCCCAGATCTGGCGCACATCATTTTGCGTTTCCAAACCGGTAATACCGTTTACTTCAGGATCAAGAACAACCGAAAGTACATTGGTATACTGATCTGTTTCTGTCGTCTCTTTCTGAGGCCAAATATATTGAGTATATACACCAAATACTTTAGTTCCATTACTACCAACATAAAAAGGGTTATACCAAAATAAAAATCCTCTTTCCCTAAAACTGGAACTGAAAAATGTATTCTCGGGCTTACTGGCATGGGTCCACTTCTGGAAATTAATATTCATGGGCGTTTCTTGACTGGCGGATTCGAAGTCATCTAATTTTGCTACGCCGTTATAGTCGCCGCTCTCTGCATTTTCAATGGTATTGGGATTGGGAAGGATCTGAGCAATCTCTCCGCTTACTTTTATCCTACTGGGATTTTTAATATAAACCATAGGAAGTGCGTTTAGTGCTCGATCCAACCAATTAAGATCATAGGCAAACTCTCCGTTTACGTCCCATATAAAGTTTTGGAAGGGCTCATCACCAATATTGACATTTTTATCATCAAGAACACTACGATTATAATACATTGCGGTTGCGCCCAAGAAAGCGTTCTCGTTAATTCTATATTCTGCCCGCATGCCCGCCATTAATTTCTGTTCGCCAATGCCTCCGAATAGTTGTTCGGTCTCGTAGTTAATATCAATATTTGCATTAGCATCCATGGCTGTCGGACTTTTCAGCGTAATCAATCCGGAAAAATAGTCAATATCATAATCAACGCCTTTGGTCATTTTTTTCCCATTGACTAATATTTCCTCACTGTTTTCGATAATAAACATCTCCCCAAGATCGATCGTTGAACTTCTATTGGAATATTGCGCTTCGATATAATATTTTTTTTCTTTTCTTTCAGGATCACTGTATGAGCTTGTATATATTTTTTCTGCAGACGGAAGTGCAGAATCATCTGACGCCAGCAAATTATCATTATAGATTCCGGTAGTTAAATTACCTTCAGTCGGTGACTGAAAAGGTAAAGCATAAGGCATCCATAATTCACCGAGGGTAAGATCAACAATAAGCCCCAAAGGTTTGACATCTATTTTTCCATCTGCTCCCGTTGCTCCGGTTTGGTCATAATTATCAAGATCAAAATAGTTTAAATATGAAGTGCCTTCGTTATATTCTTTTGGTTGATTCGAGTCATTAAAATATATTTTCAGATCAAAGCCTTCTTCATCAATATTTCTTGCCTTAAGATCGTAAATATTCTTCATTTCCAGATTCCAGGTTGTATAGCTGGGTTTGGGGTTTTCGGCCTTTATGATCTTTAGAAATTTTCCATTATCAAGGTCTCCATATACTTTGCCATTACTTGTTTTATAAGCAATGGCTAGAATATTATCATCACTTAGTCCAATATTTAAACGTATATACCCAAGGTTGTTGTCTATGGTATATTCCCCATATGGATTTTCGGTATTTGCTACTTCTAATTTCCGAAAATAAATGGAATCCGCAACATCTTCTTCCGGATGAGAATTAATAACTGTAGCTGTTCCGTTTGAAGCTATGTCCACAAAAGCTATTGCTTTAACCTTTGTATCTTCCCTTTCATTACAACTTACATAAAGATCATAATCTGTGATAATATCATCTGGTTCATAAGAAAACGTACCCGCCTGAATAGGGTACATTGCTCCACGATAATTGGTATTTATATAATAGTAGGTGTTTCTTTTATATTCGTAATCAAAGATCTGAACCTTTGAACCACCGTCATCATCAGAGCTGCCACCCCATGATTTTTTCTTGCTGTCTTTTTTTTCATAGGATGCAATAGCGGTCATGTCAATAGGTCCCAATTTCATCTTGGCCTTCCCGCCAAACAAACCGCTTGAGGAGGAAGAACCGGTAACAAACTGTGTACCGGAAAGAGAGAGGCCGATATTCCCAAAGTTCGCACTTTGAACGATCTCATTTTCTTTCCCTTTATAATTAATTTTAATGGCATTTTCAAAATCGAAATCACGTTCACTGTCTTCATCAATAGAGATCGTAATACGATCTCCGATCGTACCTTCAATGGTAAATTGTTGTGTTTGATCCATTAGGAAATTCTTTTGTTCGTTTTCCATATTTCCGGTCGCCATAATGGAATTGTTTTGCTGATTATATTTACCGGTAATGGAAATAAGTCCGCGAATACGCAATGCGACCCGCTGGCCCGCAATATCTGCACCGATGATCTCAAGTGATTGACTACTGCTTTGTTGACTCACTGCGTCAAAAAAGTACATACTGTCTGTCATCGCAACACGTTGATACCACATATTGTCAAGATCATAACTTTTCTTAAAAATAAAGTATTCTGAAAAAGGAATATATTGAGGAGAATAAAGATCATGTTCCCCGATCTTTTCGGATATCATGATCGTATTTCCGGAATCACTTGCACTTTCATGCATTTTAATTTCGCTGAACCAATCAGGGAAATTTATACTTACGGGACTACTTGTTTGCTCATATCCACGAGTAAAGCCCTTTGGTGACTGTGAAAAAGCTGACGTAAAGCCCGGTGGTTGAAAACGGTAAGTAAATTTTGGGGTATAGGTAAAGCTTTCTCCCCATATAAGGGAGAATATCATGATCAAGACCAGACCAAGGATAATGCGCGGCTTCTGAAACGCTTTTTTAATATCTGCCTCTTTTTCGTTCAAACATCAGTTCTTTAGCAATTTGGTCTGGACATATCCTCCATTAAATTTGATTAAGTTCTTTCATTTTATGAATAAAGGCATCTATAGCCTTTCCACGATGACTGATCGTATTCTTTGTATTCAGGTCTAGTTCGGAAAATGTTTTTTGCAAAGGTTCATAATAAAACACCGGATCATAACCGAAACCATCCTTACCTTTTTGGTGATCCAAAATGAGTCCTTCTACAGAACCTTGAACACTCCAGGCTTCTTTACTGTCAACAAAGGCGATGCTTGTACGGAAGCGAGCGCTGCGTTGTTCCGATTTAACGCCTTTTAATTCACTTAATAGCTTGATCACATTATCCTGGTATGTGGCGTTTTCACCGGCAAATCTACTGGAGTATACACCCGGCGCTCCATTTAGTGCGTCTACTTCTAAGCCCGTATCATCTGCAATGGTTGGCAAACCGGTATATGCATTGATCTCACGAGCTTTTTTAAAAGCATTTTCTTCCAGTGTTTTACCGTCTTCCACTACATCCGGCATATCAGGAAAATCATCTAAGGTTTTTAGACAAATCGATGACCCGAGCTTATTTTTAAACTCTTTGATCTTATCACGGTTATGTGTAGCTAAAATATATGTTTTCATTAATTACCCACAATTGCAAAGAATTTAGCATTGATGTACATATTATTCAACATATTTCCTCTTAAAACCAAGTTTTAAAAGAATGGGGTAATGATCGGAATATCCGCCTAAAGTTTCGGCTCCTTTGTAGAATCGCAATGGTCCATTTGTTTTTTTATCTCTTATCCAATAAGGTGCAATAATTTTCGCCTTGTTTACCCTGTAGCCTGTCTCCTGAAAGTTGGCGACGAGAAAATGATCAAAGTGTATCCAGTCGCCATTATAATAGTAAGTTCCATGAACATGATGTGGAAGTTCTTTTATGATATAATTTATTTTTGGATGATCACATAGGATATTAAGACATGTATCTTGATGGTCGTCGTTAAAATCTCCCGTTATAACAACACGATATTCGGGATGTTTGGTTAAAGTTTCATCTACGGCATCAAGAAGAACTGATGCGGCAAAATTTCGATAAACATCGGATACGGCCTTTCCACCTCTTCGAGATGGCCAGTGATTAATAAATATTGTCAGGGTGTCACAACTTCCTTTTATTGCTAGATCAACCCGCATAATTGGACGGCTATGATATCCCCTTTGCTGTATAAAAACAGGATAATAGACATGTCTACAATATGTCACTTTGTCATTCCTATACATCAATGCCGGATCTATGCCGCGAATATCAGGACCTTCATCGATCAGTATCTGCCACTTATCACGTTGTTTAAGCTCGTTTCGCAATGCTTCAAGAGCTGTTCTGTTCTCAACTTCCACCATGGTAAGTACATGGGGATCAACCTTGTTGATCACATCTACAAGATGTTGGACTTTCAAACAATAACTGCGATAAGTATATCGCTTGATCCCACCGGGAAGAAAATCACCATCTTTTTTTCCAGGCTCATCGTTTATGTCAAATAAATTCTCAACATTCCAAAACATCAGGTTTAGATCACCCGCAAAACATATCGCAACCATAAAAAGGAAGAAAATCTTCTTCATAACGCCCCCGCAATATTGAATGAACTATATAATTGTTTTTAGTTGTATTAAATGATCGATCAAATGATCTACTCCGGCTTCTTTGAGAACAGAAACATCATTATAACCATATGTTACTGCAACTGTCGTAAGTCCGAATATTTTTCCAAATTTTATATCCGGAATACTATCTCCGACCATAAAACCCTTAACTTTATCGCTTAATTGCATTTTACCTTTAATATATTCCCAAACCTTGATATCCGGTTTGCATACATCCAGTGTATCGCCGCCGACAACAAGATCAAAATAAGTGGAAATCCCATAATAAGACAACATGGTTGTTACCATCTTTTCCGGTTTATTTGAAACAATGATCTGAGGAACATTCTTATAATATTCAAGTACTTCTTTTGTGTCCTCATACAAATATGAATTATCCATTAAATGCCCGGAATAATGTTCGCCCATTTCACGCCCGACCTTTTTTAGAATTTCCGGGTCAACGGGATCATTATTATCACCCGCTAAAGCACAATAAACAGAACGTTCCACCAGCTTTGAAATGCCGCTTCCGATGAAACTTCGGACACGCTCAAGGGGAATTTTTTGAAAACCGTTTTGTTCTAAAACAACATTCATACTATTAACAATATCCGGTAAGGTATTGCATAGTGTTCCGTCAAAATCATAACAAATCAAATCAATGTTTTTCATATTTTCTCTACAAATTTTTCAGCGATCGTTTTGCTGACACCATTATCAAAGTAAATAATCAAAAATGATTGACCACCACGTTTGCTGATGCTCCTTACTTTGCCCTTTCCGAACATTTTATGTATCACTTTGTCTCCAATGGCGACGGATCCGGGCGCTGGGGGTTTTATCGGAATAATTGACGGCTCTTTTTTCTTTGGGATACGATCATTGGTAAAAAATCGGTCAGCCGTATTAATTGTGGTGTGATCATGCGAAGATATGCGAATTGCCCGCTGCTTCCGTACGAGTTCTTTTTTTATAAATTCGTCTGGAATTTCTGAAATAAACATTGAGGGGGATGCACCCATTAAACTTCCATAGCGCATTCTTTGTAATGTAGAAGTGATGGTAACATTATTCATTGCTCTGGTCAATGCAACATAGAACAAGCGCCGCTCCTCTTCAAGTTCCTTGGGATTCATACGGGTTCTTTCAAGTGGGAATAATCCTTCTTCCATCCCTGAAATAAAAACATGTTTAAACTCCAAGCCTTTTGCGCTGTGGACAGTCATAAGAGTTACCGCGTCAGAGGAGTCTTCCCATTGGTCAATGTCTGTTTGTAGTGAAACCTCTTGTAAAAAATCCTCGATACTGGCATCCGAATTATAGGTTTCAAACATTTTTATACCATTTATAAATTCATTTTGGTTCTCGAAACGCTCTCTTAATTCGGGGTCTTTTTTATCCCGATATTCAGAAATAAGCTGACTCTGCTCTAAAATTTCCGTTACGAATTCCGATGGACTCATTTCACCGATACTGGCAAGGAAACCGCTCATCATATTCATAAAGGTATTGATCCGTTGTGAGACCGCGTGTGACAAACCTGCTTCCTGAGGATATTGCATGGCTTCCCATAAAGTCCGCTGTGTTTGCAATGCAAAGGTTTCCAGTTTTGATATACTGGTGTCGCCAATACCGCGTCGTGGCGTATTTACAGCTCGTTTTAGGCTAATCACATCCCTATGGTTGATCAAAAGATTTAAGTATGCGAGAATATCTTTTATCTCTTTTCGTTCGTAGAATTTCACACCCCCAACCAATACATAACGGACCCCCCGGTTCCGTAGTGCTTCTTCTAATAGACGCGATTGTGCATTCGTTCGGTACAAGATCGCAAAATCCCTTAGCGGCTTCCCTGAAAAACGGATCTCTTTTGCGATATAATCAGATTCTTTATAATCTCTTTCGCACTCTTTATGAAGTATCTTATCACCGGCCTCACCTTCTGTCCATAAACTTTTCTCGGCACGATGTCCGTTCCCTTTGATCATGGCAGAAGCTGCTTCTATAATATTTTTTGTACTTCGGTAATTTTGTTCCAATTTGACGGTTTGACCATTGGGAAAGGTTTTTTCAAATTCAAGAATATTACTGATATCCGCGCCGCGCCAACCATAGATGGATTGATCGTCGTCACCGACAACGCAAATGTTCTTTGATGCTTCGGAAAATAATTTTACAAGTTGAAATTGTACATGATTGGTATCTTGATATTCGTCGACCAAGATATAATCCCAGCGATGACGATATTTTTCAGCGATCTCCGGATGATCCCGGAACATGAGAATTGGACGCATGAGAAGATCATCAAAATCATAGGCATTGTTAGCTTGCAACTTCTTGTTGTATTCAAAATATACTTTTGCGAGCTTTTCTTTCATAAAATCATTATTTGTTCTCTTTGCTGAATCAGCCGGCAATAAAAGCTGTTGTTTTTGCTCGCTGATATAATGAGAAACAGATGATGGGGCATACATTTTGGGATCAAGTTCCAGTGTCTTCAGACATTCGCTTATAACAGTTTTCTGATCTTTTGTGTCATAGATCGTAAAATCAGGTGAATAACCTTCAGCCCGTTTTTCACTTCTTAGAATACGAGCCCCTATACTGTGAAAGGTGCCAATATTTACCGTATTGCCCGGACCAAGGATATCAACAACTCTCTCTTGCATTTCCCGCGCCGCCTTATTTGTAAACGTTACCGCAAGAATACGATGAGGTGTGGTCTTTCTTTGTTCTAATAAGTAAGCTATTTTACGCGTCAATACGCGTGTCTTTCCCGAACCCGCTCCGGCGAATATTAAGAGCGGCCCATCCGTAATCATTACTGCTTGACGCTGGCGTTCATTTAGTCCTGAAAGTATGTCTGTCATTTAATTCCTTGTTTGCAGCGAAAAATAGGGTATAAATAAAAAAAGGAGAACAAAATTCTCCTTTTTTTAGAATTCTGTGATATCAGTAACGATATTGGTCAGATTTATAAGGTCCATTCTTTGAAATTCCGAGATATTCTGACTGTTTCTTTGTCAGGGCAGTTAATTTTACTCCGAGTTTTTCAAGGTGCATTCTTGCCACTTCTTCATCTAAGTGTTTAGGTAGTGTATAAACGCCTAGTTCGTGTTTATTTTGCCAAAGATCGATCTGTGCAAGAACCTGATTTGAAAATGAGTTGCTCATTACAAAAGAAGGGTGCCCGGTTGCATTTCCAAGATTTACCAATCGCCCCTCTGATAACAGGATAATGGAATGCTGATCGGGGAAAACGATCTTATCAACCTGAGGTTTAATATTTATTTTTTTTACACCCGGAAGAGCATAAAGCCCGTCAACCTGGATCTCATTATCAAAATGACCGATATTGCATACAATGGCATTATTTTTCATGCTTTTCATATGTTCGGTCGTTACAACATCGCAATTTCCGGTGGCTGTAACAAAGATATCGCCTTTGTTGACAATATCGTCCATTAAAGTGACCTCATAGCCCTCCATTGCCGCCTGTAAGGCGCAGATCGGGTCGATCTCTGTAATAATGACCCGTGCACCGAGTCCGCGCATAGATTGCGCACAGCCCTTGCCTACGTCGCCATAGCCACAAATAACAACTTTTTTGCCCGCGACCATAACATCGGTGCCTCGCTTAATCCCGTCAGCGAGAGATTCGCGGCATCCATAGAGATTGTCGAACTTAGATTTTGTCACCGAGTTATTCACATTGATAGCGGGAAAAAGCAATTCACCTTTTTCCATCCTTTGGTAAAGTCTGGCTACACCGGTTGTGGTTTCTTCGCTTACGCCACGAATATTGTTTGCAATATCGCCCCAACGTGAGGGATGTTTTTCAATATCCTTAAGTATTAACTTATGAACGATTAGTAATTCTTTATTCTCGGTGATCAGTTTTGGAACTATACCTGACTTAGCATATTCTTTTTCAAGACGAGCCCCTTCATGGATCATTAGCGTAGCATCGCCCCCGTCATCAACGAGGGTGTCGGGGCCTTTTTCGCCAAAAAGCAGGGCTTGGTTTGTGCACCACCAATACTCTTCCAAGATTTCACCTTTCCAGGCAAATACGGGGATCCCAAGATCGGCTATTGCGGCAGCCGCGTGATCTTGGGTTGAATATATATTACAACTTGCCCAACGAATATTTGCACCCAAAGCCAATAATGTTTTGATCAGTACCGCCGTTTGGATAGTCATATGCAAACTTCCGGTAATATTGGCACCTTTTAAAGGTTGAGATGCTTTATATTTTTCCTGAAGCGCAATAAGGCCCGGCATTTCTGCTTCAGCCAAATTGATCTCTTTATGCCCGAAATCAGCCAGAGATATGTCTTTGATCTTGTAATTCATTTATTATTCCGCTACTCTATCAATGTAATAGGCCATAATAGTTATTGATTGTGCAATTGCAAGTATAGCTGCAAAATTTCTCATGAAATTTTTACCGAATTTTGGTGGCACCATGATCGTGTCGCCTTTACGGATTTCGGGGATCAACGATTCATCCCCGGTCTCAATGTATTTATCGAGATCAACATAAACAACAATAGGTTCATCTTGTGTCAAGCGATGTCCGCGAATTACTTTAACATTGGTTAATTTTGCCGTATTAATTGGTCCGCCTGCAATAGAGAGAATGCTCAATAGGTCATAACCAATGGGAACATCATAAATACCGGGGTTAACCACCTCTCCCCAAACTTTCACGGGGAAAGCATACACATCTCCCGAAAACTTGGCCGAAAGATTTGTTGTTTGTTCCTGCGCAAAAACAGCTGTAACCATTATTATTGCCAACAGTAGAATAATCGTTTTTTTCATTTATATGTTTCTCCTTATTTTACGGTAAAATACATCCAGTCACTTTCAGAGCCTTCGGTTTCGGGCGCACCACCAAGTTGACTTGCTATAGCATCAATACGCCACCGATAGTTGCCTTTTTCTAAATAATTCTTGTTGTCAGAATTTTTCCATAAGTCATCGAAAAGAATTGTTGTATGAGAGCTTACAGAATTAATATAGGTCCTAAATGTGGCCTGTGATAAATCAAATCTAAATATTTTTGAAAAATATTTTATTGTATATGACTCGTTTTCAAAATATGCTAAACGAAAATAAAAATAATTAATTCTGTTAAGAGTATTTGAAAGGTAAACAAATTGAAAAAGTGGCTGATTGCTTGTTATATCCCCTAATGGCTGAAATCGTATAGCTTTATAAGTCAATTTATAATAAACGGTGTCAGATGTTGTTTGGCTTACCGTAAAATCATTATGCGATTTAAGATAGTAATAGTAGGTTGTATCAAGATTAGCATCATAATCAACATATTTATCGCTATCATAAAAAATACCAGCATTTCTTTCAACGGATGCAATTCGTTTAAATTGATATTCCTGGTCAATTAATTTTCCCCTGTAAACATAATAATCAAGTATTCCTTCACTTTCTGCGCTTTCGGGCTCTTCCCATTCTAAATAAATTGCATTGTCGGGATGTGCATCAATCCCCCTTTCTTCCAAGCTATCAGGGGAATATTTCTGAATAAACTGTGGCGGCGTTATATCAGGCTGTTCAAAACAGCCAATTAATAATAATAACATAGTGGATATTATAAATATATTTTTCATCATTCCTCACCCCAGTAATATGACAAAGAAATCAAATGACTCCAATTAATTTCATGGTATTGAATAGAATAATCAATCTTAAGCTTACCGGAAGGAAGTGGCAATTTTAGTCCCAAACCACCACTTATACTGCTCAAATCTTTTCCAAAACGAATGTCAATAAAATCTTTAATCTTCAATTGAAATCCGTAGCGCACACCATAATTGGGAAAAAATTGACTTTCATAGATATAGCCGTCAAGTGCTAATTTTAATTCGCTTTGTAAAAACTTTACCGGTTGATGTAATGCTATTCCACCTGTTATGCGCATATTCCCATAATCATTCAGGTTGTTAAACCATAAAATCGGTGATTGAATAATATTTTCCATATTTAGCCCGATGGAAATGGTCCCCATTCGTTTTATATAAAAAACCTCACTGCCCGGAACAAGCAAGCGTACACCCCCATCCAGTCCGGCGCCAATAGCACTTGAACCATCAAGAGATTTATAGATTATTTTAGCGTTTATCCCATATTGTAAGTATACGGTAAAGCGGTCATAGGACCATCCAAGCTTAATATCAATAGCCGTTTCTTGGGCAAGCGATAGAAGTACGGCACTTTCAAAATCATAAAAGGCTTCAAGATCAAGTATCTCTCTCACATATTCACGACGTTCATTAATATTTGGAATGTTGTTTATAATATCATCTCTACGATATAATTGGACGCCCACGGTATTTAGAATTACACCTATTTGATATTTACCGTAAGGCATTGAAAATCCAATGCTATTTTGAGTAGCTAAACCATACAAATTATTGTATTGAGAGTAAATTTCCTTATTTCTATATCCCGCCAGACCGGCTGCGTTTGAAATAACAGAAGAAATACCATTAAGAGATGTTAGACCGGTTCCACCCATGGCAATAGACTGCGATGATTTACCGGCCAAGACAAATGCGTCACCATAATATCCATATTCAGCATAAGATACCGAGAAGATCAAACACAATATTATAACAAAAAGTATCTTTTTCATCTTAATTTCGCAATTTTTCCCGTTGATTTAATTTTTTGATCGTCCACCATACCCTCAATGATATAAAAATAAACACCATTAGCCACAGTATTCCCAAATTCATCTTTACCATACCACGGAATCTCATGATATCCAATGCTATAGAGTGGAAGATCTGTAATTGCATTTTCGCTTACAGACATCGTAAATATTTTTTGTCCGGAAAGAGTAAATATTTTTATTGTAACATCGTCGAATTGCTCTGTCAATTCGTATATAAATGTTGTTCTGTTGGTAAAGGGATTGGGGAAAGTACCATAATCAATGAGCTGAGATTCACCTGTATAGATAATATTGTATATTTCCGTTTCTGCCCGGTTCCCAACAAGATCATGAGCAATAACTTGTAAGGTATGCTCGCCAGAATCCATGTTCAATTTGAAATTAATACCAATTTCGCTGATGTCGTCGCCTTTAAGTTGCGATACATTGTCGTCCGGCAATTCTTCTCCATCAAACAATATATCCCAAAAATATGTTAAGGGATTTACACCATAGTTATCTTTAATAATTACTGAAAAATCCGAACGTTCAGACACGTAGCCGCCTACTAATATTTCCCTTGCGTTAATATTTAATTCAATGTCCGGTGCGATCGTTTCATTGGAGTATGCTAAAAGGTAATATCCCGGTTTTTGAATGGGGAAATAATATAAACTGTCAATTTGAACATTGGGCAAAACATAGAATTGATCCAATGTGGAGCTTAAATAACAAATTATCTTGCTATCATCAAGCAATGAGGATAAAACTGAAGCTTTGAAATCAACATTTTCTTCGCCAGAGTTAATATACATAATATTCAGTGCCGCTTGGGTTGCTCCGAATTCTGACAGATCATAAGTTCTGTTATAATCATTTATATAGACAGCGCCTTTGAATTCGCTGTTTTCACCGGGTTGAATATCTTTGAATGTAGTTCCAGACAGGTTAGTTGTATCTTTATCAACATTAACAAAATGTCCGCCTTCACTTCCCAACCATTTATTATTGACAGATATTTCCAATTTATTATTTGAGGAATCTGAATCACTTATATCAATGGGTTCAATTAATATCTTCAAAGTGCTGTTTCCAAAAACCGGCAAAAAATCGAAATAATAGGTATTGATCTTTTCGGTGCCTTGCTCATATTGTCCATTTACGTCGAAAATAGTTAACACCGTATCTTGAAGAGAATACTCAATATTAGGTTCGTTAATACTCATTTTAACTTTTACATATACGCTCGTGTCAGCTTGGTTGTACAATACAAGTTTACTTTTACCGCTTTCAATAGAATAGTCTAAAATTGATATGTCTTGTTCTTCCGACACATTCGGTGACAAATAGTAATAATCACCTGTTAAAGCCTCTCCATCAATATACATTACCGGCATAAAATAATTGCCGGAAAAGTATGCGATAGGACTGGACGTATCACTTTCAGTCGTATAAAATGATGTTTTACTGGTATAAATTATTTTTTGGTCTGTTTCGAATTTCCCGTTTTCTATAGCATCCATCGAAAGCGTATGATAACTGGCATCCAAAGATCTATCAGAATAAACTCGTAATATTACTGAGTCGGGGCTTGAAGCGGGGTCAAATATTATTTGTATTTTTACGGCAGTATCCAAGATTGTGGGTATCTCGGGGAAATAGCTTATATTCTCAATAAATGGCGCGTTAAATGCAATAGAAGCGGAGCTTGTGTAAATATTATTTTCATTGTCCCAATAAGTAATTTGAAGTAATCCATCATAAATATTATCCAACAAGGAAGGCATGGTAAATTGCGTGTTGCTCTGTAAAAAAACCAAGTCAATTTTTTGTTTAAGTGGGAATTTTCTCTCATCACCACGACTTCCGACAATATCCATAAGTCCGGCAATAATGCCCGGCTGATCAACTTGTATAGATATTTCATTACCCGATAAAACACTCTGTGGGGTGACACTAATTGTTTCTTGACTGTTCTGTGGAAAACGAGCTGATGGATCACCAAGTATACACATTTGGTAAAATAGCGATTTTCTAAAATACTTATAGACGACCTGACCGTCTACCTGATCAATGAAGTTAGCATTCCGCCCAAAAGTGGAGAAAAAATAATCAGTTAGTGCAAATTGTATTGCCTGTCCATGAGACATATGGTCTTCGAACATGTGTTGCATGAGTTTTTCATAGATATAATGGTTGGAGTTAATCCAACCATAACCGGTTGATGACAAAACCGATACTCCACCTCGTGGATGACGAATAAACATCTCACCTAATGCATTACTATTTGAAAATGTGTTTGTAAAACAGGTGAGAGAATTTACAATAAATGGTTTACCGGCTTTAAAACGATCAAATACCTCATAAGGCAATACATAGTTATCCCAAGTATATCCACCACCATGACCTATATAATTGATACAAAAAACACCATCATTGATGAACTTGACCAGTGTATCTGTAGCATACATTCCGGCATCAAAATCACCGGTAACTTGTGAATCATAGAGGTACAATCGATCAGCTTGAATATAATCAGGAGATATATTGTTTAGATAATTTTGCATTTGACCCTTAAAAATACTCTGGGGTCCTGTTAATAAAACCATGCGATTATTTTGTTTTGGGTTCTCCATTTGGTCAAATGTAATAATTTTAGTAATAATGCTGTCTAATTCGTCTTCTGTAGATACGGGCAATCTACCTAATGCCATTTCCATTACAAAATCATCGTCAATATCTACAAGCCAATTTTCAGTAATAATAGCACCGATAGCGCCACTTGATTGATATTTTATTATAGGTAGTGGATTTTCCGTTCCCGTATCCCCGATAAGTAATACATATTTCGGGGTCGTATGCCATGTTGTATATGCCTCTGTCAAAAAAGCTTTTATGGCATACGGACTTTCATTGCCATAATTATATTCATCATAAATTCTTTCAGCTTCATAAATAACAGGAGTAAAACCCATGCTTTTTTTATGTTCTACAAGATCGAGTGCTTTTTCATAAAAATCCTTGTGCGTGATAATGATATAATCACCCTCTTGACTATCCGTATAATATTCATTTTCCAGTGTATTCACGTATCGGATCGAATCAATAGTCACAATTCCATAAGAACTTACATCAACCTTTCCCGGTCCGGCGACCTGATAGTTTTCATTACCGCTACATTGGTCTTCAAAATAAATTGAATAAGTGGCTTCTGCGTTTACCGTATCTTCCGGCACGACATAGTATCCACGAATCCAATTGGTTTTATTTTTTAGAATTAAAACATTAGTTGCAGATGTCAACCCTTTCACTTGGAATAAATAAGTGCCCGGTCCATGTTGTGGCTCAAAAAGAAGTCTGTTATCATGAGCGATCATATAACGGTCATATGTAACTTCAAGCCAATCAAACAATACTTGATCGTCCAAATATTGATTGCTTTCAAAACCCTTGACAGATATATCAATTGAATTGGAACCATTAATTAAATTTTCATGATTGTACTGCATATCTGCATTGCTGGATATCTTGGGTACCTGTCCATCCCATTCATCTTCCAATAAATATTGATCGTTTGCCGTTACATAGATTTGATGGTCCATTTCATCATCAACAGAATATGTCAAACCCTGCATACGTATTGTAAAACCAACATTATAGGGTGAGTCTAAAACAGGATCCCATAATTCAAATGGAAAAGTAACACTTCGCCCAACACGAATCGAGGGTGAATAAAACTCATGCTCATATTTATGGGAAAGTTCTTCTTCGTGCAGACGTGCCAGCGGTTGATATTGTTGATTTTTTTCTATGTGTACAGTACTTCTAAATATTCTATTTTCATCTGGCATAAACTTATCTTGCAAGCTGCTTATCTCGCTATTTTCCTGAATATATCGCAAACCATCACCTTCTGACCAGTTTAACTGAATAACATCATAATCAGAGAAAGGATTGAATTTATAGTCACCATAGGGATTTTTTAACTCAGGAATATAAAATTGTACAACATCGTGATATTGGAAGGTTTCTTGCCCCTGCTCATAGGTGCTTGTCACACGACAAGGGATCTCTTCTCCCCACCATAAAAGTTTAATGTTATCCGGGTGAATTTGGCGAATATCAATATCCCGGTCAGCCAGATCCTGACCACTTACCTGATATACTCCTGCTTCTTGAATATAAAGAGCACAAAACTCATCGGGAAGATCAGTTTTTAGTGAGGCCGTCTTAGCCATGCTGGTTTGTTGTTTTTCTAAATTGGATTTTTTTAAGCTTTTCGAACTTGTGGATAATAGCTGAATGGTTGCTTTGGTTAAACAACGTACACTTCCATCTTCCCGTGGAATACAGGGTGTTATTTCAACCAGTGTTCCAATCCCGGGTACTTCTTGCAGGCGGACATAATCGGTAAGAGAACCTATATCAAATCTATCAATTGCTTGGGAGTCAATATTTCCATAATCAACAACGATCTCTGTGGCGGTTAATACGCTTTCTTCTTTATCTTTTATCTGAAAAGCTAACTGGTTTGTTGTATTTTCGATCAAAGTTGTATATACCGGGTAATATCTGCCCTGATAATAAAAACTCCCGGAAATACCACTGTTGCTTATTTGTCCGGATTTCACAAATTCCGTAAGATCATCATGGCTTATTTCCCATTTATAAGAAAATACGGACGGGGACTCTTCTATATTCCATGTTGCGGAATATAATCCCGAGACCATAGCAAACACGAATAGCAGAACAATGCTAGCGGTTCGATAAATAGGTGTATAACGATGTTCGCATTTCGTCTTCATTTACATCCCGTTTTAATTTTCCCTGATACGCTATAGATATCTTGCCCCGTTCTTCTGAGACAATAATGACTACAGCATCGCTTTCTTCAGATAAGCCCAGACCAGCAAGATGACGAGTACCGATAGTGGGGTCCAGTTCAATATTTTCACTTAGCGGCAAAATACATTTCGCAGCTAATATCCTATCCTCATATATTATGATCGCACCGTCATGTAATGGTGACGATGTATTAAAAATCGACAATATCAAATCATGATTGACAACAGCATTAATCTGTACGCCCCGTTCTACGATGGACTTTAATCCGGCATCGCGAATTACAACCATTAGAGCGCCTAAACCGGCTTTCTTTAATTCAAATGCCGAATGGATGATCTCTTCTGTTTTCGTGTTATCAGACTTTGATATCCATCGTAAAAGCGGGTTTTGTCCAATATACAACAAAATACGCCTTAATTCAGGTTGAAAAAGGATAATAAACAAAATTACCCAGACTG
>CAYNBL010000009.1:0-31993 GCA_964395205.1 uncultured bacterium
GAGCATGATTTCCACCCTGAATTAAATAATATATCGTCACCGGATGATCAACTTGGAGTGTATCCATATCATCAGGTTGATCAATATATATTCCCGGAGGTGCGAACTGTTTGTTGTCCTCAATTTCTTCGACAGTTGAGAGCATATCATTCTCGGCGTAGATCGAAAGCATATTTTTATTCCAATCTGAGAGATCATAACTTTCAGTCGGATAAACTCCTAAAAAGATCAAACCATTGAACTCATCCGGATGGTTGCTGACAACAGACTGTGCCGCAATGCCACCCAAAGAATGACCGCTAATATACCAATCGTCAATATCAGGAAGTTCTTCAATAATGCTTAATGGCTTAGATAATTCCAGTAAAGCTAAATTAGCTGGAAACTTAGCAATAATTACGCAAATCCCCTCTTGGGCTACTTTTTCCATTAAAGAAACGTAAGCATGAGCATCAACAAAACCACCGGGAAGGAAGATAAGTCCCGTAGTAGAGCTAGTATCCGGCGAAGTAAGCATAATATACTCAGGGGTTTCCACATATATAATATTTTCGGAGACATCATTTTCAGAAGGTAAATAAGAGCAGGAATAGCTTAGAAGCATAATAATAAGGCTGGAATAAAAGACTATTCGTTTTAGTGCTTCCATATAATAAAATATATCTCCGATATCTGATACGATCTATTCTATGACCGTAAAATCAATTGTTCCAATGGTATCGGTCTGTAAATCGACGAATTGCGGAAAATCTACAATAGCACGATATTCTCCCGGACTTAAAGTAACCAGTGGATCCTGCCACGGGGTTGTCGGTGCTAGCCATGTATTTGTCATGGAGTCTCCGGGGGTAAACTTAAAATCCAATACAGGCTCGGGAACAGGCACACCATCCATTGATCCGGCAATATATTGATCATCTTGGTAGATAGCAAACCTTACAAAAGGTCCGCCATCGTACATCGTGAAATCGAGAGAGTCTTCGCTTGTATTTGTTAGGCAGAATTCCATATTAAAAGATTCACCTGAGTGGAAGGTCGTTCCTGATATTCCATTTGTATCGGCCATATAAAAATAGGTTTCTTCGCCATCGTTCATCGGAGGGTCTAATAAAAAACAACCTGATAATAGAACACCTAATATTGTAAGAAAAATAAATATTTTTTTCATTTTCTTCTCCTTTCAAAGGAGCAACAGGTGCCAACAAAAATGCTTATTGCCCCGTTAACTCTGTAATATCTTTGATATACTTAAATGTATTATTTTTATGGCCGACTTTCTTTCTCGCAGATGCTGGCAGAATCAGTCGATCAAAACCCATACGGAGAGCTTCTGCTACCCGTTGTTCTATACGCATAACCGAACGGGTTTCTCCGGTTAACCCAACTTCTCCGATGACGGCCGTATTATCCGGGAGTGGAATATTCTTTACCGAAGAGTAGATCGCCGCAATAACCGGGAGATCCATGGCGGGTTCTTTCAGTGTCATCCCTCCGACAACATTAACGAATATATCATATTGAGACACGGGAATATCCAATTGTCGTTCGATCACGGCAAGAAGCAGTTGCAGTCTTTTTTGGTCGATTCCGCTGGCATGACGTTGGGGAGTTCCATAAGCTGCCCGTGCTGCCAAGGCTTGTATCTCGACCAGCAGAGGCCGGCTTCCTTCCATACCACAAGTCACGACCGAGCCCGTAGCGCCTTTTTTTCGCTCACTTAAGAACATATCCCCGGGATTTGCGATCCCGGTTAGGCCTTCTTGTTTCATTTCAAAAATACCGATCTCGTGCGTGGCTCCGAAACGATTCTTGACCGAACGAAGAATACGAAAATAGTGTTGTTTATCACCTTCGAGATACAAAACCGTATCCACAATATGTTCCAGTAGTTTCGGGCCTGCGATCACACCGCTTTTAGTGATATGACCGATCAAAATAATGGTAATATTTTTTTTCTTGCCCAGTGTCATAAGTTCGGAAGCACATTCACGAACTTGATTAGGCGAACCGGGCAAAGAATCTAAATTTGGAGAGTAAGCTGTTTGGATAGAATCGATGATAGCTATTTTCGGCTTTTCAGATTCCAATCCGGCAAGAATCCGACTTAATTCAACTTCATTGCTTATTTTAAGATCGTCATTCTCCATGCCAAGTCGTTTTGCGCGCAGGGCCAGCTGCCCCACCGACTCTTCCCCCGAGAAATAACAGATCTTGATATTTTTTTCAACATATTCTTTACATAGCTGTAATGCAAGGGTCGACTTTCCTACTCCCGGATCACCGCCCAGCAAAACGATGCTGCCTTCCATCAATCCGCCCCCCACTACGCGATCGAATTCCTCGATACCGCTGGCATAGCGTGAAGGTTCAGAAGGATTAGATAATAAATAAAAAGGAGGAGGTGAACCCGCTGGTTTTACTCGTTTCGAAGAAGTTATGACTTCTTCGTAAGCTTCCAGTGTATTCCACTCTCCGCAATGCGGGCATTGTCCCTGCCATTTGGCGGTCAGTCCGTCACATGCAGTACATTTGAATTGATCTTTATGTTTAGCCATGGAGGTAATTTAGGGAGATTTGGTGATAAAACAAAAATATAAACGATAGCTTGAGTCAAGTTATTGAAGCGACCATTATTATTTTCTTTGACGCACATCACATAAAACGATGAAAATGGTAGAAATAACTTGAGTCAAGTTTATTTGTTGTCTTCCAAAATTGTAACAGCTTTCCCCTTAATCCCCGCATAAAACACAATAATATCTACAGGTTCATCACCTTCGTTCTTGCCAAAGTGCCAAGTATTTACAACTTCTACAATAGGATCACCTGCTAGTAAATGTAGTGTATCTTGTTTATCTGTGATTACCGTTAATTTACCAGAGATCATCACACCGGCATTGATCTCAGGATGTTTATGCCAGGCAAGATCCGTATGGGGAGGGATTGAGATCCGTAGTATGGTAACTTCAGGTTTACCTTTTGAGTATCGAGGTAAATTATCACCATTCCAGCTTTGTGTGGTTTTAGCCAATACCTTTACCTCAGTCTTTCCTTCAGCACCAACGGCAAACACAAAACTAAAGCTTAAGATTAAGATGGCAAGTAAACTCAGGGTCTTCTTCATATTTAATTCCTTTAATATTTATTATTTGCATCCAAAATTAATATTAGGAAAATAATCTGTGATGTAAAACACAAATTTCGACTTGAGTCAAGTTTATGGGCATACAGCACTGATTTTTTCAAACTAATTTACTATATTAATATTAAGAATATTGGGGACGAAAAATGAGATGCTTAAAAAGAGATTTCAAACCTAGAGCGATTTTCCATATTTACAATCATGCAATTGATGATTATCAGCTATGCTATGATGATATGGATTATGATTTTTTATTACAATCTATAAGCAGAAATATTAGAAAAACACCTGCAAGCATATTTGCATACTGTATTATGCCTAATCACTATCATTTTTTGATTAGACAAGATAGTGAAAAACCTATTTATCGAATATTTAATTATGCTTTTATAGGATATGCTCAATACTTTAACAAAAAATACGATCGAAAAGGACCCATTTTCAGATCTCCTTTGCAACATAAATTAGTTACTAATCAAGAATATCTAATTCAATTATGTAAATACATTCACATGAATCCAGTAAAAGCGAATCTTGCTGACAATCCAGAAGACTGGATATACTCTAATTATCTGGAATGGATCAAGAAAAGAAATGGTAAGCTAATTTCTCGAGAGATTCACGAAATATATTTTCCTGATCCTAAGGATTATATAGCATATATAAACTCATACAATAATTTTATATCCATTAAATCATTCAGGAAATTATTATTAGATTATAATTAAAACTTGACTCAAGTTTTTTTACCTCTCAATCAAATAATTTGCGTCAACCATCACATATGTGAACTACGTATATATAAAAAACTTGAGTCAAGTTTTTCAATCTATTCTATGTGATTATTTTCCTAAATATTCCCTTTACCTCAAACCATTTTCATTGTATCTTTTAAGTTGGTGATAACAATTAAAATAGAAATATATTAGGAGTAAAAATGAGTAAATTTAAGAAACAGACAATCGACGGGAATACCGCTGCCGCGCATGTTGCCTATGCATTCAGTGATGTAGCTGCGATCTATCCTATCACTCCGTCTTCAGACATGGGACAGTATGCAGATGTTTGGGCTGCAAACGGTCGCAAAAACATCTTTGGCGAAGTCGTTGATATTGTCGAAATGCAATCAGAAGCCGGCGCAGCAGGTGCGGTTCACGGCTCCCTTTCAGCCGGTGCATTCACAACCACTTTTACGGCATCTCAAGGTTTAATGCTGATGCTTCCCAATATGCATAAGATAGCCGGTGAAATGCTTCCTACAGTTTTTCATGTATCTGCCCGTTCTCTTGCAACTCAATCTTTATCTATTTTTGGCGACCATTCTGATGTCATGTCAGCGCGGAATACCGGTTTCGCATTAGTAGCTGCTTCAAACCTCCAGGAAATAATGGATCTTGCAATTGTTTCTCATCTTGCAACCCTAAAATCAAAAGTTCCTTTTTTGAATTTCTTTGACGGTTTCAGAAATTCTCACGAGATCCAAAAAACAGAAATAATCGATTATGATACAATGAAGGGCCTCGTAGAAGAAAAATACATTGAAGACTTCCGTGCCCGTGCAATGAATCCGGAAAACCCCAGATTGAAGATTGGCGCTCAAAATCCTGATGTATATTTCCAAGGTCGTGAAACAACCAATGTTATGTACGATGAAGTACCGGGCATCATTCAGGAATATATGGATAAGGTTGCTAAAGTAATCGGACGTCAATATCACTTATTTGATTATGTCGGCGCCAAAGATGCTGAAAAAGTCATTATTGCAATGGGTTCAGCTTGTGATACCATTGAAGAAACCATCAATTATTTAAACGCGAAAGGCGAAAAACTTGGTCTAATTAATGTGCATGTTTATCGTCCTTTCTCAGCTGAAGCTTTTATCTCGGCTCTTCCTGAAACGGCTAAAAATGTTATCGTTCTCGATCGCACTAAAGAACCCGGCTCACTGGGTGAACCGCTATACCTGGATATTGTTACAGCCTTAAAAGATAAAAAAGATGTTAAAGTTATCGGTGGCCGTTACGGTCTTTCTTCTAAAGAATTTACACCTTCAATGGTTAAGGGTGTTTACGATCATGCCGATGGAGAAGCTTTCCATGGCTTTACTGTTGGTATTAATGATGATGTCTCTAACAAATCTATAAAAGTATCTGAAAAATTAGATACACTTCCCGAAGGTACCTTCTCAGCTAAATTCTGGGGCTTGGGATCTGACGGTACTGTTGGAGCAAATAAGAACTCCATTAAGATCATTGGCGACAACACCGATATGTATGCACAAGGTTACTTCCAATACGATTCCAAAAAATCAGGTGGTATTACCCGCTCTCACCTTCGTTTTGGAACAACACCTATTCAATCAGAATACCTGGTTGAAAATGCTAACTTCATCGCGAATCATAATCAAGCTTTTGTCGGACGTTATGATATTCTCGAAGGCATCAAAGAAAATGGTGTTTTTCTGTTGAATTCAATTTGGGATAATGATGAAGTATTTTCACATTTCACAAAAGATATGCAAAAGACGATCATTGAAAAGAAAGTGAAAGTCTATAATATTAACGCTCTCAAGATCGCCGAAAAAGTTGGTCTTGGCGGTCGTATAAATACGGTTATGCAAGCTGCATTCTTCATTATCTCAGGTGTTCTTCCAAAAACAGAAGCTATCCAACTAATTAAAAATGCCATCGAAAAATCTTATAAGAAAAAAGGCAAAGATATCGTTGAAATGAACTGGAAAGCAGTTGATGCAACTGAAGCTGCTTTAAAAGAGATTACTGTCCCGGCAAAACTTCCAGAATTTGCTACTGAACCTGCAAAACTTATTCCTGATAATGCAGATGATTTCACAAAAAATGTGATCGAACCTATTATGCGTGAGCAGGGTGATTCAATTGCAGTTTCAGATATGCCTTATGATGGTTATGTCCCCACAGGAACAGCGGCACTCGAAAAACGTGGTGTTGCACCTGCCATTCCTCATTGGATCTCTGAAAAATGTATCCAGTGTAACCAATGTACATTTGTATGTCCTCACGCAGCTATCCGTGCGAAACTGATCGATCCTGCGGACCTTGAAGGTGCACCTGAAACCTTTACCGTACTTGATGTTAAAGGTAAAGATGCCGATAAAAAATTCAAGATTCAGATTTATGTTGAAGATTGTCAGGGTTGTTCAGTCTGTGTCAATGAATGTCCTGTCGGAGCACTTGAATTAAGTCCGATCCAGATAGAACGTGATGCAGGTGAAAATGCAAATGAAGCATTCTTTCATGAACTTCCTACCGATGTGCTCGGATCAAGCCGCGTTTTCAGTGTTAAGGGCTCACAGTTCAAACAACCTCTGTTTGAATTTTCCGGTGCCTGTGCAGGTTGTGGTGAAACACCTTATGTTAAATTGTCGACTCAGCTTTTCGGCGATAGAATGGTTATTGCAAATGCAACCGGTTGTTCCTCCATTTACGGTGGTACTTTCCCGACAATCCCTTATTGTAAAAACAAAGATGGACATGGACCTACATGGGCAAACTCTCTGTTTGAAGATAATGCTGAATACGGACTTGGGATGCGCCTTGCTGTTGATGCAAATCGCAAACAGTTGCTTTCAGCTGTAAAAAAACTTTTAACACAGAATATTTCAGCTGATCTGAAAGAAGCTTTAAACTGGTCAATCGAAAACTGGAAAGACGTTTCTGATGAAGCCAAAGAAAATGCTGCCAAAATCCAAAATCTTCTTGAAAAAGAAGATTCGAAAGATCCTGTTGTTCGCAAAGTCACTGAATTAAAATCCAACTTCATCAATAAATCCGTATGGGCATTTGGTGGTGACGGTTGGGCTTACGATATCGGTTTCGGCGGTTTGGACCATGCTCTGGCATCTGGTAAGAATATTAATATTCTTGTGTTGGATACCGAAGTTTACTCCAACACCGGCGGACAAGCATCAAAAGCTTCTCCTCTTGGTGCAGTTGCTAAATTTGCTGAATCCGGCAAAAAGACTATCAAAAAAGATCTTGGACGCATGCTAATGACCTACGGCTATATCTATATTGCTTCAGTCGCTATGGGTGCAAACAAGAATCAACTAGTAAAAGCCTTCCAAGAAGCGGAAGCTTATGATGGCCCTTCGATTATCATTGCTTACTCACCTTGTATCAACCATGGTATTAACATGAGCTTCTCTCAAAAAGAAGAGAAAAAAGCTGTTGAAACCGGTTACTGGTTGTTATACCGCTATAATCCGACCCTTGAAGCAGAAGACAAAAATCCTTTCACACTCGATTCTAAAGAACCGAACTTTGAAGTTGTAGACTTCTTGAACGGTGAAAAACGATACAGTTCATTGGAAATGACCTTCCCTGAAAACGTAAAAGGTTTCCGTGAAGAGTTTGTTAAATATGCAAAAGCACGCTGGGAAATATATAAGAAAATGGCTGATTAATTCCAGCGTTCAGGATAAGAAAGAGCCTCGAGAATTCGGGGCTTTTTTATTTTTTTAAATATTTTTTACTATGTAATATATTTGCAATTAGATGCCTAATTAGCTATAATTCACCCATTAATAAAGGAAAAACATGAAATTTATCAAATATATTATTTTAGTTTTATCTCTCATCAGTCTTGCTTGGGCGGCAAACGCCCTAAAGATCACATCTTCGGCGCAATTATTATCTGGAGATCATGCAACGGGAGTTGTTGGTGATTACCTCATTAGTAATGATACCGCTTCCTTTGTTATTTCTGACATACCCAATACTTTGAATCCCGGAAAATCAGGTGGCTTATGCGTTGATGCGGTTCTCAATGGCGGTCTTGATGATTTTGATCTAATGTACCTTTATCTTGATAAAGACTGGCCTCGGCAAAGCATTTACTCAACCATTAATATTATCTCAGACGGTACAGCCGGTGATTCTGCTCACATTCGAGTAAGCGGTGTTGATTCTGATAATGCTAATATTTTAATAATCACCGACTATATTCTTTATAATAATACACCCATGATGAAGGTGAAAACGCGATTTTATAATCAATCTGCTTCAACTGTAAACTCCTATGATATGGGCGATGCGTTTTCATGGGGAAGTGCTCCTTTTGTTCCCGGCGAAAATTCATCTTCAAGTTGGCTGGCGTCCAGAACATCTAATACCCTCTATGGTTACATGGCTCATGAGAATTTTGAAGCTACGCATGGTAGCTACTGGAGTGATGTAACATTGGAGGAAACCAATTTACTTGCCGGAAATTCTGCAAGCATTTTAAGATATTTTACTGTTGCAGAAGATCTACAAGGAATATATAATACATATCTTGATATGAAAAATCTTCCCACCGGGCAAGTAAGCGTCTCTGTTATCAAAGAGGGTTTACCTGTAAATAATGCACTTATTTGGTTTATAAAAGAAATGGAATCGGAACCAACGTTAGAAGCATATACAAATAATTTGGGACTATCAGATTCACGCTTGGAGACGGACAATTGGACATGTAGGGTCATAACAAATGGTCAAAGTGATGAAAGATCATTTACAGTTACAGAAGGCTCCGATCAGACGATAACTTTTACACTTGGTGCCGTAACAACGCCTTCAATTGGACAAGACACTCTAACCATCATTCAATCTCCCCTTATTAACATCCCCACTATAGCTTTAGCCGGTGATACGATCTCTGTTAAGATCAATTTAGCCGGATCGGAGTCAGTACAATCACTTTCTCTTCTTTTTAATGTAAATGAATATGACCTCGACTTTATTGAAAACAGTATCTCCTCTCCTTTTGGTCTTCGTACGCTTGAAGCATCTTTACCCGAAGCAATGTTCTATGGTCTATACGATCTTAAAATAATGTGCACTGGCGTTGACAGCATGGATATTTCAGAACATGCTCTTTATGTTATCCCGGAATATAAAAGTGATTTCTCCTTCATTCAAGTAACTGATACTCACTTGCCTTCTCATCATTTTTGGGGTGAAGCTGGGCTGGAAACTGATTCAACCGAACTTGAAGATTTTCTTGCAGTTATTGATGATATAAATATTATCAACCCTGATTTCGTACTTCATACCGGAGATTTTATCAACGATGGTGAAATTGAAGCACTGGGTATTCCCTCGATCTCACGTGGAAAAGCCTTACTGCATGAACTGGAAGTTCCCTTATTTCTTGTAGCCGGAAACCATGATCTAGGCGGGTGGGATTCTACACCAGCTTCCGATGGTACGTCAAGACGGACTTGGTGGAAATTCTTCGGTTGGGAATATTTGAGCAGTACAAGCACGACTGCAACAACCACTCAGAACTACTCTTTTAATTATGGAGATGCTCACTTTGTCGGACTTGAAGCCTATGACAATTATGATGAATGGCGGTATGCTCTGTATGGTGAAACAAGTTTTATCTCATCTCAACTACAATGGTTATCAGAAGATCTGACTGAACATGCCAGCTCTCCTCTTAAAATTCTGTTTTATCATTATGATTTTAAACACGAACTGAACTTATCAACATTAGGTGTAGATGCCGCTTTCTGGGGACATGTCCATGGTAATAACGAAGATAGTACTCTGCCTTATAACGTCAGCACAGGCGCAACTTGTGATGGTAACCGCTGGTATCGTCTTGTAACGGTAAGTAATAATGTCATTACTTCTATGGAAATATTTCAAGCCGGAAATAATGGTCAATTGATCACAAAAACTGTAAGCTTTGATAAACTTAATGTGACATTTACAAATAATTCAGATGCAACTTTTCATGATTGTCTTGTGACCTTTCCTCTTGAAGAAGGCAAGCAAGTAGATTCAATTTCAAATGCTATATTGATGCAAATTGATACTTTAAGCACACCCAAAATAGTTTATGCTAATCTTGATCTGCCTGCAAATAGCTCTGTAACAACAACAATGACCGTCGAAGATGCCCCCTTAACAGCTATTAATTCAATACCTGAAAGCATTTTTCTTTCATCCGTTTATCCCAATCCATTTAATCCCATATTGACCATTAGGGCTCAACTGGCCAGTGACATGAACGTAGATATAGATATTTTCGATCTGCAAGGTAAATGTGTTTACTCACGTTCTTCATTGAACATGAATAAAGGAATAAATACGATGAAATGGGATGCAACGGATCAAGCTTCAGGACTCTATTTTATTTATATAAAGGCAAGTAATTCTGTTGAAAGTTATCAGACCGTAAATAAGTGTCTGCTTTTAAAGTAATCATTTCTAATTAAGACATACTGCTTACTGCTTACTGTTTACTGTTTACTTCTTACTGTTTACTGCTTACTGACTTCATCCCCCTGAAACATATTATTTTCACGCATATATTTCTGTAATGACATAATAAAAGCCGTCGTGGTATGAGGCCATTTTGGTGCGATCAGACATTCATCGGGGGAGCTCGTAATAACACGTTGTAATATTAATTGTGGTCTGAGATATGTAATGTATTGAGCAATAAATTCCAAATATTCTTGATATTCAAATACGGGGAATTGTTCTTTTTCATACTCTAAGGCAAGTCGTGTGTCTTTTATCACTTGAAGATGATGAAGTTTTAGGAATTTTAGCGGTAAATCATTTAATTCCTTCGCCATGTTCTGCATATCTTCTTTGCTTTCTGTAGGTAAACCAAGTATCATGTGAGCGGTAACATCAAGCTCATATTTTGCTGTCATTTTCAACGCTTTCCGACTGGTTTCAACACTATGGCAGCGGTTCATCCAAGTTAAAGATACATCTCTAAGAGATTCCAATCCCAATTCTAAATTTACATTATAATCGACCGAAATATCCTTCAGCAAAGCAAGAATATTTTCATCAATGCAGTCCGGGCGGGTTGAAACGGCCAATCCAACAACTTGCGGATGCTCAAGTGCCTCACGATACATTTTTTCTAGCTTGTTCAGAGGTGCGTATGTATTTGTATAATTCTGAAAATAGGCTATGAATTTGTTCGCCTTAAAGCGACCGTGAAGAAAGCGTATTCCTTCCGCCAATTGCTCTTGTATAGGAAATTCTCTATCTGAATATGGCGGTGAGAATGAATCTGAATTGCAATAAATGCATCCGCCTTTTCCCAAGGTTCCATCTCGATTTGGGCAAGTAAATCCACCTTCAATTGAAACACGTTGAACACGTTCTCCAAAACGATCTTCGAGATAATATTTATAATTATTGTATCGAAAGCCCCTACGGGCATAGGGTAAAAGGTTCATCGAGTAAATTCCTCGTAGAATCTCGGATAATCATTTATAACCAGATGTCTTCCCGTCTTGGTAATATATGCATTTTCTTCAAATTGAGTAAAAACCCGGGAGACAGTTTCTCGCGAAGTACCGGCGAGAGATGCAATATTATTCTGAAAAGGAATTTTATTTATTATTACAGAGCAATTTTTACGATATCCTGTCTTCTCGGCAAGACGGATCAGGACAGATCCTACCCGATCAAATGAGTTAGGGCAATTAAGGTTTTCTATACACTCATCACAAGAACGAATTCTCTGGGTCAAATGATAGAAAAGGTGATTTGCGATACAGGGAACTGTTTTCATCATTCTTAATAATTGACGATCATGAATGCATAGCAATTCACAGGGTTGTATTGTAATGACATTAGCGGAAGCTGCATTTTCATCAAGAATTGACAGTTCCCCGAAAAAATCATCTTCCTGTAAAAGGGCAAGAACAATATCCTGATTAAATTTATTTTTGCGATAAACTTTAACCTCACCCTTTTTAATAATGTAAAAATGTTCATTTACACCACCTTCTTGGATGATCATCTGATTTCGTTTGTACTTCTTAATGCTTACGTGTTCTGAAATGGTTTTTAAAACACCTGGTTTAACACCATCAAATAATGGAATTTCTTCAAGTATATGATGCATATTTTTCGTCCCTTATTTCTCTTCTGGAGCAATCCGATTGAGAATAGTCGGTACCAAGTCGAGTAACTTGTTTATAGATCTATCTCCTTTTTCCAACCAAAGAAGTTTGGAGTCTTTACCTTCTTTGATAACCACAACGGCTATGGGTGTAACCGAAATACCCCCTCCGGCACCATCGCCACCACTTTTTCTATCGTCTGTTCCATGCTCTCCACCACCAGTTGCAAAACCGATACTGATCTTTGATATGGGAATCAAAGTGGTATCTTTAACAACGATGGGATCTCCAACGACAGTTTCTGTTTTAGCTAATACTTTAAATTTATCAAGCAGCGTAGCCAAAGTATCGTTAAGTTTCATTTTTTAAGTCCTTCTTATAAATCCGATAAAGGTGTAATAATGTACAAAGAATACCATATAACTTCATAGTCATTTTTACGCCTGCAGAAATATTAAAATTTGGTTTTTGGTAATCCCAAGTGATATTAACATCTTTTAATTGTGTAAAAGGCAAGGTAGAATAAAGTATTCCGGCTGCCTTACCTGTTTGAGCGGGATCTTTCAATCCAAGTTCAGCTTCAACATATTCTAATGAAAATGTGATATAGCTCACAAATATTTTCTTTAAATATGACTTATATTTATTCCAAAGATCACTAATTTGATCTTTGGCGCTAATAACACGCTGAATATTTTCTTTTAAACTCTTCTTTTTCTTAGACTCTTTTTCCTTTTGTTCATCCATTTTTTCTGTTTCGTTTTCTACTGATCCATCTTTTTTAGTATCGGATTTTTTCTTCTTACCCATTTTATCTTTGGACAAAGGAAAACGGATAGGTATTGGAATTCCCAGAAACCATACAAGGATATGAATATGCTCAAGATCTTTGATCCTTAATCTCGCTCCCAAAAAATATTTTATCCAAAATATGTCCATTTGCCCGATGGGGTTTTTATCCCAAAAGGTCCCATGAATATACATTTTAAATGGAATAAATATCATTATCACTGCAAGAAGCAGCAGGAAAGCTATCAATCCAAGAAATATGTAAAGAACGATCATATTTTTTTGATCTGCTGTTTATATTGAGCTCGTACTTTTACAAAATATTCGTTGTACATTCCACTGCTAAAATCGGGAAAGCTCCAGGCATAGGCATGAAATTCTTTTTTAAAAAAGTACAGTGTCGGATCTGCATATATCCCTTTATCTAAATAGATCTTTTGTCGTCCATACTTTGCAGATGCCAAAATAAATTTATCCATGTCCATATAACCCGGATCTAAATTTATACTTCGTCCATTTTCTTTTAAGTAATATTCTTCAATAATGTTTGATAAGCGTTTGATTTCTGATAGCTTTTGAGCTTCAATCAAATTGATAAATGAAATAAATTTCCGTTTTAGCTCACTTCCCATTTCATTTTCATAGTAATCGGTAATATCAAAAGGATATTCTTTACTTATGAAATCCGAAGGTCCAAATACCTTTTCAAGATGATTAATACAAGCTGTAAGATCACTATCATCTGAGTAGATCAACCCGAAAATATACTTTACTTTTGGAGTCGCTTGAATTTCCATATAGAAAGATACATAAAAATGCTATAAACGACAATGAATTTGGAATTTTCAACCTTTCACCGAAAAGTGTGAATTAAAAAATATTTTACAGCCTTTTTACTTGTTTTTACAACATTTTATTTGCTTTCACTGTGTTTTTTACTTATACTTTTGAGCTTTTTTTCATGGGTGCGTAGCTCAGTCGGTAGAGCAGCGGCCTTTTAAGCCGTTGGTCGAAGGTTCGAATCCTTCCGCACTCACTTAAAGCCCTGAATTTTCAGGGCTTTACTTTTTATATGGTATTTATTCTCTGTTTTCACTATTTTCATTTAAGTCAAACATGGAGACTAAGCATGCAACAAACCTTAATTGAAAAGATCGTGCAACGATTTGTCGTTCAGCACGAGGAAATTGTACACAGCGGCGATTATGTTATGATCCGCCCAAAACATGTTCTAACGCACGACAATACAGGGGCTGTTATCTCCAAATTTAATGAAATCGGTAAAATGACTATCAATGATCCCCGCCAACCCGTTTTTGCTTTGGATCATAATGTACAAAGCAGTGATGAGAAAAACCTTGCGAAATACGCAAAGATAGAGGCATTTGCAGATAAATACGGTATTGATTTTTATCCCGCTAAAACCGGTATCGGTCATCAGATCATGTGCGATGAAGGTTATGCATTTTCCAATACGCTTGCTGTTGCATCTGACAGTCATTCCAATATGTACGGCGGACTTGGATGCCTTGGAACGCCTATCGTTCGTACAGATGCAGCCGGTTTATGGGTAACAGGTGAAACATGGTGGCAGATTCCCCCCATAGCAAAAGTAATTTTAAAAGGGAAACCTTCAACCGGTGTAAGCGGAAAAGACATAGCTTTGGCTCTTTGTGGGCTTTTTACAAATGATGAGGTCTTAAATTTTGCTCTTGAATTCGAAGGGGAAGCTTTAGAACATATCAGCATTGAGCAAAGACTTACAATTGCAAACATGACAACGGAATGGGGTGCATTGGTTGGACTCTTTCCTGTTGATGCAAAAACTATTCAATGGTATGAAAATCGTAACAAAACTATTAATGAACGTGGACTGATGGGGGTTACTTCCGATAAAGATCAACGTATACATCCCAGGATCAATGATATGACGATAGCATCTTTAAAAAAGGATCGTCTTATGGCTGACCCGGATGCCTATTATGCCAAAGTGGTTCAACTTGATGTCAGTACGATATCCGCTATTGTTTCCGGACCTCATGGCCTTAAAAAGATGTATTCTGCAAAAGACATGAATGCTAAAAACATCCCGATCAACAAAGCATATCTAGTTTCTTGCGTGAATGGAAGATACGAGGATTTTGTAGCTGCCTCAGAATATATTAAAGGGACAAAAGTAGCTGATGGCGTTCAGTTTTATATTGGTTGTGCCTCAAAAGAGATTCAAAATAAACTTGAAAATGAAGGCTTATGGCAAAATCTGGTAAATGCGGGCGCTATTGAATTACCTCCCGGCTGTGGTATGTGTATAGGTTTGGGTACCGGACTTCTTGAAGCCGGAGAAGTCGCAATTTCAGCAACCAATCGTAACTTTAAAGGCCGGATGGGGTCAAAAGATTCAGAAGCTTATCTCGGATCTCCCCTTAGTGTCGCAATGTCTGCTGTAAAAGGATATATCGCTGCTGACATCAGCGCGGTACATGCGCCCATCTATACTATTGAAGAAAAACCAAAAGTCGAGCGAGATATTACAACAACGATCAAAGATGGTTTCCCTGAAGAAGTAAAGGGCAAATTGATCTATTGTCCACAGGACAATATGAATACTGACGGTATTTATCCCGGAAAATACACCTACATTGATACCATGACAAATGAGCAGCAAGCTGAAGTTGTAATGGAAAACTACGATCCTGAATTTGTCAATATTGTTCAGGAAGGTGATATTCTCGCGGGTGGTTTTAATTTTGGCACCGGAAGTTCACGCGAACAAGCCGCAACTGCATTCATACATAAAGGCATCCAACTTGTAATCGCCGGTTCTTTCAGTGAAACCTATAAAAGAAATGCTTTAAACAATGGTTTTATCGTCATTGAATGTGCAGATCTCATACATGATCTCAACAAAGCTTATATCGGAGATGAATTGACAATTAATACGTCATTAGAGATCATTGTGAATTTTAAAAAAGCAAGTATAACTGCGGGGGATAAAAGATACAGTTTTAACCCTCTGGGTGATGCGGCACAACGGCTGATCATTGAGAAGGGATTATTAAATATGATCAAAAATAATTAAGGAACATGCTATGAAATATTTTGTATTATTGATTGTAACCATAACATTATTTTTAGGATGTTCTACTATGTATTTCAATAAGACACCCATGCCTTTAGCGGCGATTGATGAAGTGTATGAAGAGGCTGCCCTAGAGCCTGTAATGGAGAAAAATGTCTTTCGCATGGCAATGACCGGATATTCAAAGATCGCGCCTAAGAACGACTCTCTGATCAGTATAATAGACTTTTCTCGCCCTTCAACAGATAAACGCTTCTATTTGATTGACCTGGCAAATAAAACGCTTCTTTTCAACACGTTTACCTCACATGGAGTGAATACAGGTGAAGATCAAGCTATTGCTTTTTCAAACAAGAACGGAAGTCGACAAAGCAGTTTGGGTTTCTACCTAACTGCTGAAACTTATGAAGGAAAACATGGAACATCTCTTAAGCTTGATGGGCTTGAACGAGGTTTTAATAACCGTGCCCGAAAGCGCTATATTGTGATCCACTCGGCTGATTATGTAAGTGAAAGTTTCATCAAAGAAAATGGACGACTCGGTAGAAGTTGGGGTTGTCCCGCTCTTCCTCCGGATATTACTCAAGATATTATCCAATTGATCAAAGAAGGGTCGGTACTTTTTATTTATGGTAATGATGAAAACTACCTGAAAAATTCTAAATTGATACGTTAATATTTTTAGATGAATAAAAAGAAAAGCCCGTTAAGTTAACGGGCTTTTTAAATTTAATTCGATTATTATTTATTTCAATAAAGTCATTTTTTGTGTTATAACTTCACTTCCAATAATGGTACGAACGAAATAGATACCACTATTCAGATCTGAAGCATTAACTCGGAACTGATATTGCCTAGCTTCAAATGTGCCACTCACAATAGACATAACCTGTTTACCGGTAATATCATACATGTTGATACTAACGTCCATCGTACGAGTCAATTCAAAAGGAACTGTAAAACTTGGATTGAATGGATTGGGATAAGTTAAACCCAACGAGAAATCCTTATTTTCAAATAACAGGTTTTCTGGGATAACAATGGTTACAGGATCATGAGCTACAATATTTCCATCATAGTCCACATCTTCAAGAACATATGAATAGTTTATACCGGGCTTAACATTTTTATCTGTGTAAGAGTAAGTATTATGTTCTGTGGTAGTACCCGCTCCGTAAAGTTCATCATTTGTCTGATATGAGGCAATTATTTCATAGGCAGACATATCATCATCGGAATATTTTATTGCACGTTTTACAACATAGCCTAAATTTTGAGTTTCACTTTCTGTAGTCCAACTTAATACAACTCTTGATTTTTCATATTGCGCAGTAAGCTCTCTAAGCATAATGGGTAAAGCCGGATCACCGGTATCAGAATAAGTAATTTGTGTTGTTTCGGCAGCATTTGGAAATGAAAATCCCTCGTAGTCACTACCGATATCACTATCATACTCACTAAACAATTCATTTATTTTAGCAATACCTGACGGCCAATCAATGTCAGATGAACCGGAAGCAATGACTTCCAATTTAATATGCATTAATGTAGAGGGGGCACCCGAAGAAGCCGAAATATATGTCTCAGAATTAAATAAACCAGAAGTATAATCCGGTAAGGCCTCAAATGTTACTGAAAAAGCATTTGATGCTGTATTCTTTCCATCATTTACAATCCAGTAAACCACACCAGGAATAGTTGCAAGAGGTCCCATTAATGTAGTAGAAACTATATTAAGACTAGAGCTGTCACCAAATACAGTTGTATTATATTCAACATAAAACTGACCTTCCTTAAATACATTTGTATCGCTTCCACCATCAATATATCCCATCACATCAAATTCGTAGAATGTTTGTGTATCATTATATATAACGGTACCATTCTCATAACTTAATGTCACGGTACCGGTTTCAATTGCAAATACTTGCGTTACAATCAGGACAGCCAATAATAATATTAAAATGATCTTTTTCATTTATCCTCATAGAGCAGAGCTCTATTCATAGTTTAACTCAGGGAGATTATCTTTTCGTATACCATTCAGCAGTTTACGATAAGGTATTCACTCTGGTCATTATTTTCAATCTGCCTTCATCGGCAACCAATGTAAAATTTAAAGAGTTTAGATCTTAAAACCAAACTCTATTTTACTAAAAGCATCTTCTGAGTATTGACAATACCTTCAACTCGGGTTCTTAACAGATACACGCCTGAACTCAAGTTATTACCATTCACTAGCAATTTATATGCTCCGGCAGAGAATTCTCTGTCAGCAACGATCTTAACCAAATGACCCGTAACATCATATAATCTGATATCAACGGTTGTTGCAGAATAAAGTTCAAAAGGAACGACAAATGCCGGATTAAAAGGATTCGGGTAACTTGCAGAGAATTCAAATTTATCATTTGAGATGATCTTAGATTCACGCATTGTCACCGTTACCGATTCACATTCTCTTATATGTCCGCCAAGATCAACATCTTGCAAAACATAAGCATAAGTAACACCGGGTTTTACTGTTTTATCCCAATAAAAATAATCTGTTTTTTTATTCGTTGTACCGGCACCAATTAGTTCATCATTCGTCATATAGCTGTCAATTTCTTCATATGCTCCGATATGCTCACCGAGGACCAATGCGCGTTTCACAATAAATCCCTGATTCTCAGTTTCACTTTCAGTTCTCCATCTTAAGCGAACCTTTCCACCATTATCGTCAACTTTAAAGTATGCCAATTCGATAGCTGTATAGGGTTCGCCGGTGACGGGACCTTCAATATATACAGGTTCACTTGCTTCACTAAAATCTGCAGGACCTTCATACTGTAAATCTGCAAGAGTATAGAATGTGCTATCGGAGCCACTGATTCGCGCATACGGAAAAGAAACTTCTCCGCTACCGGCTGCAAGCGCTTTCATTTTAATATGAAAAAGACCTGAAGGGTTTTCAGGATCACTTGATATCGGATCATAGTACTGAGGAGCAGTACGAAAAATTGCTGCTACAGTTAAAGCAAAAATATCAGAACCATTGTTTTTACATTCATATACATCATAAGCGGGAGTACCCGGAAATATTTCTTTAGTCAATAAACCAATTTTTTGGAATTCAAGCGTGCTGGTTCCGGCAATTTCAGCACCAAATAATTCATTGTCATATTCTACATAAACATTGGCAGAGCCGAATAACAGGTCATCTTCATTTGATGTTCCCGTAACATAGGCCTGAATATCAAATTCATAAAAGGTATCAGCACCGAAAGTGGTAACGACACCATTATCGTAAACAAAGTGTACAACGCCCGGGGTTGTTGCGGCCATCAGACCGGCAATCAACATCATAACTATTATCAGTGTTTTTTTCATTTTTCTCCGTCTCTTTCTCTCTTATCTCTTTATCTTTTTATATTACAAGAGCACTTTTTAAAAAGTGTCCGGTACTATTGACAATCCTATTGTTGAGCGGGCACCCCAGTACCTGAGCCAACATTGCCTTCATAAAATCTGCTCTTATCAGTCGTTTGGACAAAGCCATTCATGTCAAAATCAGCAGCTTTATAACCGAATGCTCCGGTTTGCACATTCCAAACAGTATTTTTATCGGTCGTTTGAACCTGGCCATTGCCGTCACCATCTCCTGCTATCATGGCATAATCTGTTCCGACTTGTTTGACAACCGATGTACCACCGTATGCGGCACCACTTACCGTAAAGTCATGTTCAAGTTCAAGTGCATCAAATGAATCTGATTCATCGATCAATACAGAATCATTACTCATGACGGCTACATGATTTCTATGTTTAACAACAATATAATATCGGGTGCTTGATTCAAGCCCTGTAAATTCTAATCCATTTGTTCCTGTCGTATCTGTTACAGAACCGTCTGACATCAAACAACCAACTGCTCGTGCAACGGTTACACCACTTTTTGTGGCACGAAGTTCTACGAGTACCCAATCAACCATATTCGTAGGAAGAGTACCGGTAACGGTGACCGTTCCAAGATAAGGATCTGTGGCAGGAAGAACACCATAACCAGCTACATAACCTGTAAAAGTAGTAGATCTCAGACCAGTGCTCATTGTCTGTGCTGAAAGTAGGCTTACGCTTAATATGACAGTTAGCGCTAAAACTAATATCTTTTTCATTTTTTTATTTCTCCGCATTTTTCTCTCTCTTACTCTCTTTAACTTTTCTTTGGGTTGAAGGTTAAAATATTTACTATGCTTGCAATCGCCTTATTATCAACTATATACGAAATGTTTATTTGCCTGTATTATGTGGATATTATACAACATAATGTAATTTTTTAAAAAAATATTATATAATTTGTTAATAATATTGAGGATTCCTTAACATTTCAGGATGATATTATATATTTACTTGATGATTAGACTTTTACCCGTCATTTCAATTGGCTTTTGAATATTCAAAACCTCTAATAAAGTCGGGGCAATATCAGAAAGTTTTCCATGGGGCATTAAGCTCTTGATCTTTTTTCTCGGATCAATAGCAATAAAGGGAACTTTATTAAGTGTATGTTGAGTATGGGGTTGTTCATTCTTATCGTCCCACATTTGTTCACAATTGCCATGATCGGCTGTAATAAATACGATTCCACCTTTAGCGGTAAAGGCTGTAACGATCTTATCTATCGCGGTATCCAAATATTCCAAGGCCTTAACAACTGCGGGTAAAACCCCGGTATGTCCGACCATATCACCATTGGCAAAATTCAAAATAATAGCGTTAAATTTCTCAGCTTCAATAGCTTCTACAAGCTTTTCAGTCACTTCAGGTGCGCTCATCTCAGGCTGCAAATCATAAGTAGCCACCTGGGGTGAAGGGATCAAGATTCGTTCTTCTCCTGGAAATTGCGTTTCATTGCCACCGTTAAAGAAATAGGTTACATGTGCGTATTTTTCGGTTTCGGCAATGCGTAACTGAGTCAAACCGGCTTCGCTGACGACCTCTCCAAAAATCTTGTTTAGCTGTACGGGTTTGAACAATACCGGATAGGGAAAATCTTCCTGATATTGTGTAAAAGTAACATATTTCAAATTCAATTTTTCAGTTTCAAATTCATTAAATAGTTTTTCATTTAAAGCTAAAGCGATCTCGCGCATACGATCGGCTCGAAAGTTAAATGTTAATACAACATCGCCTTCGGATATGCGGCCTTCTTCTTCAACAATAATGGCTTCCATAAATTCATCGGTAATATTTTGAGAGTAATATTCTTTAACCATCTTGACGGGGTCGGCCGTTCGAACACCAAAACCTCTGACTAATGCATTGTAAGCTTTCTCAACACGATCCCAACGCTTGTCACGATCCATTGCATAATAACGACCAATCACGGTTGCCACTTTCCCAAATTGGATCTTTTTCATAAATGCGATCAATTTTTCAAGATAGCCAGCCCCGCTGTTGGGAGGCGTATCTCGGCCATCCATTAAAGCATGAACATAGGCTTGTTTTACACCCGCCTCTTTTAGAAAGACAAGAATCTTCATAAGGTGATTGTAATTCGAATGCACACCGGCATCGGACATCAGTCCCATTAAATGAACCGGTTTATCATTTTCCAAGGCATAGCTTACCAAATCTTTAAATTCAGAAATATCCTTACATGTCCCTTCTTTCATGGCAAGATCAATGCGGACAAGATTTTGCATCACAACACGACCTGCGCCAATATTCAAATGCCCAACCTCAGAATTTCCCATTACGCCTTCAGGAAGACCTACTTCGTTCCCATGGCAATCCAGCGAAGTATTCGGTTCTTCTTTAAAGAGTTTGTTTAAAAATGGCGTATTTGCTTGTAAAGCCGCATTATTGTTTATTTCTTTGCGCATACCATAGCCATCCAATATCATTAAAAGTACATTATTCTTCATCATCTTTTCCTTTCTTATCATCGCCGGAATTTATCTTTTAGGGCTTCAAAATACAAGCAATTATAATCCAATTCAGTTTTAAGCCACAAGTTCCCAGAATACCTCACACAAAGACACTAAGTACCACAAAGTCACAAAGAATTTCATTCCCACAAAGGTACACAAGAATACAGGGGAAGATTTCCGCAAAGAAACAAAGCTCACAATTATTTAACGCATTCTTGTTTCTTGGAATTTGTCTCTTGTCTTTTATAAGAAAACCTCACACACGTGTGCACCGTAGCCTTGGCGAAGGTGCAAAGACACTAAGAAGAAATAATATTGGCTTCACAAAGATTTTTAAGTCACAGAAAAGAATGATGTCATTCCGATCGAAGCGTAGCGTAGCAGAGGAATCTCAAACATTAATCTATTCTACCATATTTGAGAGCCCTCCACTTCACCCCTACAGGGTTTCGGTCGGGATGACAATATCGTATTAACTTCTTCACTTCTATTTAATTGTCAATTGTCAATTGTCCTTTATCATTTATCAATTGTTTTTGCCTTTTGACTTCTATTTCCTTATTTTAACGCTTATGAAAAAACAAGATCTAAAAATCGGGATTGTTGGTGTTGGGCGCTTTGGGTCAAGACACCTTAACAAATGGCTTAACATGGACCATGTTTCCCTGATGGGTTTCAACGACATAGATCCTGAAGTATGCAAAAAAGTTATAAGCGAAACTGGACTTCCCTCTCTTACTTTAGATGAATTGATAGATCGGATCGACATTCTTGATATTGTTGTACCGGCTGTTTCACATTTTCAAATTGCCGAGAAAGCGCTGCTGGCAGGGAAACACGTTTTTGTTGAAAAACCCTTTGCGGAAACACCCGAACAAGCGCAGCAACTGGCAAAACTTGCAAAAAATAATAATCTTAAAATAGGTATAGGACATATTGAGCGATTTAATCCGGTATATCAGGAGCTAAAAAATATTCTAACGTTTCCTCCCGAAACTATCGTGGCTTTTCGTCAAGGTCCGTTTATTCCAAAGGTAGGACTTGACGTATCGATCATTATGGAATTGATGGTGCATGATATTGATCTTGTTCGTCAATTGATCCCCTCGCCCATTAAACATATTCATGCCACAGGAGAAATACTCCATAGTCATAAGATAGATCGTGCAACAGCAATCATAAACTTCGAAAATGGATCAGAGGCTGTTCTGTTTTCGAGCAGAGCAGAAGAATTCAGACGTAGAGAGGTCATTTGTTCATCTGGTACCAGTATTTACAAGGCAAATCTTATGGAGCGAAATTTTTCGATCTCTGATGATGAGGTGGTAAAATCATTTGGAGAATTTGATGCCATGGCTGATGAACTTAAAGCCTATGTTTTTGCAGTACAACATGATGAAAGTCATATTGTTAATGAAAATAATGGTGTTGATACGATAGAAATTGCAAAGAAGATCGAAGATTTGATCCTACAGAATATTAAATCCTAAATTCTCTCTTTTACATACTCAGATAAAGTATTCGCCAAATAATCCATGTGTTTTTCTTCCAGTCCCGGCCATATTCCGACCCAAAAAGTATCATTCATGACTCGTTCAGTGTTTTCGAGACTACCGACTATGCGATGTGGAATATCCAAATAACCCGGTTGCTTTAAGATATTTCCGGCAAAGAGTAAGCGAGATCCGATCTTTTTAGATTCAAGGTATTGCAACAAAGCATGCCGATTACCCGGAAAATTATCTTTAAGCGTTATTGTACATCCGAACCAGCTGGGGGTCGCTTTGGGATGAGCTTTATCTGTGATAATATAATCACCCAATAATGTTTCTAATTTATTGGTGAGATATTCATGATTATGGCGGCGTTTTTTCGCAAAGGGTTCCATGCGTTCCATTTGGCTTAAGCCAATTGCCGCTTGAATATCCGTGATCTTAAAATTAAATCCACGTTCAGAGTAAACATATTTATGATCATAGCCAAAGGGCAGTTTACCATATTGTCCATTAAAGCGATTCTTGCAAGTATTGTCATGACCCGTTTCACACCAACAGTCTCTTCCCCAATCGCGCATGCTTTCAGCAATACGGATAAGTTTCGGATCATTGATTAATACAGCACCCCCCTCACCCATGGTAATATGATGAGCAGGATAAAAGGAGCAGGTTGCAAGATGCCCGAAGGTCCCTGTTTTCTTTCCTCCAAATTCCGCACCAAGAGCATCACAGTTATCTTCAATAACCCAAAGGTCATGCTTTTGAGCCACGGCCATAACAGCATCGAGATCAAAAGGATTCCCCAGTGTGTGAGCCAGCATGATGGCTTTTGTTTTAGGGGATACGGCTTCTTCCAACATAGAGACATTTGCATTATAACCGGGGATACTCACATCCACAAAAACAGGTATACAATGATATTGCAGGATAGGATTAACTGTTGTCGGAAATCCGGATGCAACGGTGATCACTTCATCACCCGGCTTTAAAGCCTTCTCACCCAGTTTAGGTGAAGTGAGTGTTGCAAAAGCCAATAAATTGGCTGAGGAACCTGAATTGGTCGTTAAAACGCGTTTATTTCCGATCATCAATGCCAAGCGTTCTTCAAATTCAGCATTAAACCTGCCGCCGGTCAGCCAACCATCCAAGACAGCCTCAATGCCGTATAAAAGATCCTGTTCAAATAATACCTTACCGGATGCGGGAATATAATCTTTCCCCGGTTCTATATTCTTCTCAACTCTTTTGCTTGCTATTTTTAAAAGTGCTTTATTTAATTTTTTGTCAATATTCTTAAATTCCACTGTCTTCCTCCATATATTTATCCACGGTTGAGAATTTAAACTCGGGATATTCACTTTTTATTTTATCAGTTTTTAGTCCACCTTTTAATGGACGAGGCGCTGCTTGTCCCAATTCGGCAGTGCTCAATGCCTCAAGGTGTATTTTATGATCCGGGAAATGCGCCAACACTTTTTCGGCCAACTCCACGCGATTGATATATTCATCGGATGCCAAATGATAGATGCCTTGTTTTTCGTCCAACAACAAATGACATAAAATGCGACCAATATCCGCAGCATTGATGGGTGTGGCATATTGATCTATCGGCAATCTCAAGTGCTTTTCTTCGCCGCTGAGCGCCGTTTTCTTGAGAAAAGCGACAAAGTTCTTCCCACGGATCTCATTCCCGTAGACATTGGTTATTCTTAAGATCAAATAATCTTCACAAGATGCTTTGACCAATGTTTCCGCTATGAGTTTATGTTTTCCGTACACGCTGAGAGGATTTGCATCGTCATATTCGGCATAGGGACCGTTGTCACCGTCGAAAATATAATCGCTGGAAATATATACGAACTTCGCATTCAGACGATTCGCCAATTCAATGGCCTTTTCGGTGGATTCAACCGTGTTTTTATAACTCTCATCCTGATGCGTTTCACAATAATCCACATGGGTTAAAGCGCCGGTGTGAACAATAACATCCGGAGCGAATTCGCTCAGATCAAAGGTCGATAATTTTGGATTAAATACATCAAAGTATTCCGTATCGTTGGTGGCAAATAAATAATGAGAACCGACGACATCAAAATTGGAATTATAACGCATGCACTGCATACAATTTCTGCCGACCAACCCTGATGCACCTATTATAAAAACTTTCATGTATCTTGATCTTACTTTTTAAATGGACTTTTAAAATCTTGCAGTAAAATTGCTTCCCGATCGCGTTTGGACATAATTGGCGATGTGTTTTGCCAGTCGTAATTAATTGAATTCCAACGAATGGCCTTATCGTGCTCGGGACTGTGCACCGTGGCAACCAAATAGTTCATGATGGTATGATCCTCGAGACTCATAAAACCGTGAGCAAATCCACGAGGAATATAAAGAGCAAGATGGTTTTCTGCACTGAGTAGAACATCCATAGCTTGTCCGTATGTAGGGGAATCTGTGCGAATATCCAGAACAACATCCCTTATAGCACCGTATGAAACGGAAACACACTTTTCATGATCTGCCGGTGGTATTTGAAAATGCATACCGCGAATAACATTTTTATCGGAAATGGAAAAATATGATTCTTTAAAGCAAGCAGACAAGCCATGCTCGGCAAATGCTCTATCGTCATACCATTTAATAAAAGAACCTCGTTCATCATCATATTTTGGCATTTCGATGCATTGCACACAGTCAAATAATGTTTTTATGATCTTCATATTCTATCCGAAATACCCATTTATTTGTTTTTGGCAAATTGCCAGTGCATCTGCACCATCAAAAACTTCTTTATACCAGTTCATGGTCTTTTCAACCGCTATGTCAGATCTCCATTTGGGATGCCAATTCAGTTTGTTCTTTGATTTTTCAATTTCCAGACGCAAGATACCGGCTTCATGAAGATTTTCTTTATCCGGACGATGTTCATATTCACCGCTTCCCCAAACCCGGATCGCCGTATTGATGAGTTCTTCAACTGTCATTTCATCGCCTTTTTCAGGACCGAAGTTATATGCACCTTGGATATTTTCCGGATCCTGATGCAGCTTGTAGCCCAGCACAAGATAACCGTAAAGCAATTCAAGCACATGCTGCCAGGGACGAATAGCTTTGGGATTTCTAACATTTAAAGGATCATTTTTTTGTAAGGCACGGACCAGATCGGGAATAATGCGATTATCCGCCCAATCTCCTCCGCCTATTACATTTCCACCACGAGCGGAAGCAACCGATTTTTTATGTTCATGAATATATTTGGAATTGAAAAATGCTTTCTGGTACGAAGCGATCGCTATCTCAGCGCCGGCCTTACTGGAGCTATAAGGATCAAAACCACCGAGCCGGTCACTCTCTTTATAATGGAACTCCCATTCCATATTCTCATAGACTTTATCGGTCGTGATCATAACCCCGGCGCATGGGGTTGTGAGCATACGCATGGCTTCAAGAACATGAATGGTTCCCATGACATTCGTATCAAAAGTATTTACGGGAATTTTATAGGATTCCCGAACTAAAGCCTGAGCTGCAAAATGAAATATGATATCAGGTTGGGATCCTTCAATAGCTTGATGAACAGCATTTCTATCTCTTATATCAGCGATATGTGAATTACATAAATTATCGCCTTTCATGGAATAAAACAGATCATTCTGATGCACCGGGTCAAGAGCATATCCTGTTACCTTAGCACCTAAATGTTCAAGTAAAACCAACATCCAAGACCCTTTAAAACCGGTATGTCCGGTTAAAAAGACACTTTTCCCTTTATAAAATGATTTTAATTCGTTTATCATTTCCAATTTTTCCATTTTGGTTCGTTTTCCCAAAGGTCATTGAGCTCTATTTTGTCACGCAGGGTGTCCATGCATTTCCAGAAACCATGATGTTTGTAAACTGCCAACCGATTCTTCGCGCAAATATCTTCCAAGGGTTGACGTTCCCACATGGTATCATCGGCATTATCGTGCAAATAATCGAAAACACCCGGTTCAATAACAAAATATCCACCATTGATCCAAACATTTTCGGTTTTCGGTTTTTCCTGAAAAGTACTAACCATGTCGTTCTCATTAATATCCAAAATTCCGAAACGACTTTGAGGCTGAACTCCCGTCATGGTCACAAGTCCCTTCTTTTTTTTGTGAAATTCAATAAGTTTATCAATATCCACATCAGAGACGCCATCACCATAAGTCAATAAAAATGATTCATTGTTTAAGTATTTTTCTACGCGTTTTAATCGTCCTGCCGTCATTGTTTCCAAGCCGGTATCAATGAGGGATATTTTAAATTCTTCACACGAAGTATCGCTTACATTAACTATATTATCTTTTAGATCAATGGTCATATCTGAATGAAGTGCAAAATAATTGAGAAAATATTCTTTGATCACTTCGCCCTTATAACCGAGACAAATAATAAACTCATTATGACCATAGGAAGCATAATGCTTCATAATGTGCCATAATATCGGTTTTCCACCTATTTCAATCATGGGTTTCGGTCGCAGAATTGATTCTTCAGAAATTCGACTTCCTTTTCCACCGGCAAAAATGACCACCTTCATATTTATTCTCCTTTACTCAGACTGCCCGGCAGCTCTGAATATTTATTTTTCCCCCGGATAAAGAATTGCCAAATAATGGATCTTGAATAAATCCCTTTTAGCTCTTTATAAGGTATCAACGAATATATTTCTTTTCTCTTCCTTAAGAATTTACCCAACGAGCTCCAATAATGCACGTGTGCTTTCAGTATTGCGCCCATTTCCTTTGCGCGGCCGGACATCAATGCCTGCAGACCGGACACCAGATCAAGGAATAATCTCCAGGGTATCATCCACAGAAGACGACCACCGGGTAAATGTTTGGTCAACATGATCAGATTATTCCGGTAATTGTGATAGGTCTTTTCAGTACTGCCGTATAATATCACTGAACCCCCAACATGATAAACTTCGGACTTGGGTATTGCTTTGATGCCGTAGCCGGCTCGTTGGATCCGCCAACAGAGATCAATCTCTTCCATATGAGCAAAAAAATCATTATCAAAGCCTCCGACCTGATGATAAACGTCCGAACGAAGCAAAAACACGGCACCGCTCGCCCAGAAGATATCAACAGGATCGTCGTATTGACCCTTATCTTTCTCCACATGATCAAATATCCTACCCCGGCAAAACATGTAACCAAAAACATCCATGAAACCACCGGCGGCACCTGCATATTCGAATGAATCCCTTTCTTTAAAAGACTTTATCTTCGGCTGGCATGCGCCAAGTTTGTCATCTTCATCCATGGCCTCGACCAATGGTGTCAACCACTGAGGCGGGACTTCAACATCTGAGGTTAACAAAGCATAGTATTCTGCCCTGATACACGCTAACGACTCCACAAATCCGTTCGTGAAACCTCGATTGACGTCAATATGTAAAATATCAATTTGCGGATATTCTTTCTGAAGAAATTCCAATGTATCATCTGTGGATGCATTATCCACAATGATCAAGCGATAATCCGAATAGTCGGTTTTCAACACAAATGGCAAAAAGCGTTCAAGATATGCCCGGCTATTGTAGCTAAGTAATACAAGAGCTACTTTTTCTTTCACCTGGATATCGGGCTTTTCCCGGCAGGCATATATCATTCATTTGCCAATGCTTCGATCTGCACTTTTAAAGCCTGAGCCTGATGATTATTTGGAGCAGTCTTCAGCCATACACCGAGTATATTCAGTGCTGACGCGTATTCACCGGTTTCACGATAAAGTCGAACCAGTGTCCCCGCAACCCAATTATTATAGGGATCCTGACGGTACATCGGTAAAAGTATCTGCTCAGCTTTATCATAATCCTCTATAGTATAGACAAGCTCCTGTGCTATTAGCCTGAGTATTCGTTCATCAAGATTTTCCTGACCTAAAACAACATCAATTCGACGTTTATACTCGGAAGTATCACCCAGTTGGAAATACAAATGACCCGTTTGTAAAGTTAATTCAGGATGATATTGCGGGATAATATCTTCCGGTATCTTTTCACTGATAGTTTTAAGTATATTTGCTGCTTTTTCATCTTCTCCCTTTTCAATGAACTTCATCGCCGATTGAAGCACAGCCGAGCGATAGTTTTGCATCAGCCGTTGAGTATTCGGACTAAAATAGACATCGGGATTATTCAAATTTCTGAATTTGTAATTAGATGTAAAGTTTTTATAGATCATGTTTTCATCGATCTTTTCAACTTTATTGGGGTACAAGCGCATGACTTGACCTTCCATGGATAGATAATCATCTAATCCGAGCCTTGAAGAAGGTGAAACCGTAACGGCAAAATATATTGGACTTTGCCAATTGATAACTCGTATCAATTCGAGGATCATGAGATCTTGCACTCGGAGATATTGTCCCCCATAGGTTGGCTTGATAGATGTCGTTAATCCCGCAATGGTAACTTCCTGAGTTTTCCATGGAATAGGACGAATGGTCTCTATTTGTGCATCACTCCAACGAAGCGGAATAGAGGGTTCGGCATTTTTCAATTGTTTGATATACCAAGGTGTATTCAATAAACTGAGATTGACGATCTTAACGTCTTGTCTGAATTTTTCCACTTCTTGCATATACCAAAGAGGGAAAGTATCGTTATCGCCATTTGTAAATAAAATTGCATTCTCTTCACAAGAATTAAGTAGATTATGTGCATAATCCGATGCTACATAATTTCCTTTTCGACTATGTGAATGAAAATTTGCAAACAAGAGATTCATGGGAAGAGCTACAAGAAGTAGAACCGAAGCTGTTACGATGAGATATTGTTTTAACTTTTTCTTTTTAATTAACTTATCAAGCGTATCAAAAACCGCTAACGCTCCTATACCGATCCAGAAAGCAAAGGTAAAGAAGCTACCCACATAGGAATAGTCTCGCTCTCGAGGCTGTGGATCGGGATTATTAACATATAATACAATCGCCAATCCGGTCATAAGGAACAAGATCAATATCGGGAAAGCCCGCCTCCAATCCTTTGAAAAATGGAAAAAAGCTCCGATCATTCCAAATAGAAACGGTAATGCCCAAAGCTGACTTATATTGACTCCTGCGCCGGACCATCCAACACCACCACCTTCTGCGCGACCCATGTACTGCCAATTGAAGTAGCGAACATACATGCGTTTGAATTGATAACGCCAGAAAAAATCAAATGAATTTTTATATTGAACATCCGTTTTGTTCTGAGCCATTGCATCTTCACGGCTCCATGAATGCGCTCCGTACTGCTCACGATGCAAATAAGAGACCGCTCCCGAAACCGTTTCGGGATCATTTTCATCTATTCCCGGATTTTTCAGCGTGCGAATGAAAATGATCTCATAACTGGAATAACCTACTGTTATTAGAATAAGTCCAATACAGACCAAGCGACTCCATTTTGCGGCGATGGGACGAGATTTAAATGCTTTTCCAAAAATAAAGAATAGTGCAATGAATATTGCGGCCACAACAAGAAGAGCCAAAGGAAATGAAACTGCCGCAGGATTGATATTAATCATTTTAGCAATTTCAGGGGTTCCGTCAATAATCCCCTTATGGATAATCACATAAATAAGACCGGCAAGTGTAGAGACACCAATAAAACTTTTAATCTCGAATTTTGAGTAACGGAAATATATGATAAGCACAATAAATGGAATAGCCAGAATATTAAGAAGGTGCATCCCAACGGCAATACCCAAAGCGTAGAACAAGAAAAGTAAATATTTTTCGCCATGTTTGCCTTGGATATCTTCTGCATCCCATTTTAACACAAGCCAAACGGTTAGTGCTGTTAATAAAGTACTAAAGGCATAAACTTCAGTTTCAACTGCATTGAACCACTGACTATCGGAGAAGGCAAATGCCATTGCTCCAAGAAAAGCTGAAAAATAAACAATAAATTGATCTTTAAATGTTTCTGCTTTTCCACGGAAACGTTGAATGAGAAGAATAATACTATAATAAAGTAAGATAATTGTTGCTGCGGAAGTAAGAACGGATAACAAATTGACCCGGTAGGCAATATCTGCACTGAAAGGGATCATTGAGAATATCCGGGCAAAAAGTAAAAACAGCGGAGCTCCGGGTGGGTGGGGAACGGACATAGTTGAGGCACATGCAATAAACTCACCACAATCCCAAAATGACACAGTTGGTGCCACAGTTAACATATACACAATAAATGAGATCAGGAAACTAGCCAGCCCAAAGCCTAATTTCAATCTATTTGCTTTCTTGATCTTGTCAATTAACATCATAATCCTTTTTTCAAAATTTATTCGGCATCTTCCGGTTTTTCTTCGGATGGTGCTTTAGTATCCTTTTCCTTTTCCTCTTTCTCTTTTTCAGGTTTATTAACCTCATCAACATAATTCAGACGAAGGTCAGAAATAGTCCTGCTAAGGAATTTATCTTCTTCTTCTTCTAAATTACCTTTAGTCTTTTCCTGAAGCGCAGCAAGCAGATCTATGGTCTGTGAAGCTTGCGGGAGATTTCGGTCAATATTACCTGTCATAGGATCCGGCAATTTGCCTAAACTAATAAATGCTGATTGGGTTAAACTATAGACTAAGCCCATAAATAATTGTCCGCTCGTGATCGTATCAGTCATCTTTTCCTCCAATTAATATTCTA
>CAYNBL010000010.1:0-31758 GCA_964395205.1 uncultured bacterium
CCCCTAAGGTGGTCTTGTTGGCGTAAAGCCAGTCACCCTTAAAAACAAATTCAATGGGGTCTTTTTGGAAGTCGTGCTTGGAATCCGTTGCTTTTTCACAAACCATATCCATATGACCCTGAAGGGTAATGACCGGACGATCTTCATAGCCCGGGGTAGCGGGTATGCTCATGAATACATTAAGTACCTCGTCACGCTTTACGTCAATATTTCTTTCTTTGGCCCAATTAAACAACCAAGCCGAAATGGCTTCTTCATGTTTTGATTGTCTTGGGACCTGTGAAATCTGTTTAAAAATGTCGAGTATTTTCTGCGTAATTTTATCCATACTTTCACCTGATTTTTATGACCTAAAGATAAATGATGCAAGGGAGGATTACAATTGTAAAAAGAAGAAAATTATTAACACAAACTGTCATCTTGAGCGGAGTCCGTCCATTGACGGACGCAGTCGAAAGATCTATTCATGTCACAAAACACCGAATCATGAATAGATGCTTCAACTTCGTCCCGATACATATCGGGACTTCGTTCAGCATGACAGTTTATATTTCATATTCCCGAACGTCCAATCCGCACAATTCATACCTATAATTCCAAATAGCATTTTCTCAATTTGAATTAATGTTGTATAATTTATCAGAACGAACAATATAATATTGACTCGGAGTAATTATGCAATACCGTTCATTTGGATCTACCGGTTTTAAGGTTTCGGCTTTGGGACTGGGTACCATGCGCCTTCCTCTTTCAAAATTCATTCCCCAAAAGGTTAATGTTTCCAAAAGTATTCGCTTAATGCGTCATGCTGTTGATAGTGGGATCAATTATTTTGATACGGGCTGGCCTTATCATCTTGGACAAAGCGAGCGGATCATTGGAAAAGCTTTGCAAGACGGCTATCGCGAGAAGGTTCATCTGGTCACAAAATTGCCTATGTTCTTTATCTCACGAGAAGCAGAATTTGACTTTTATTTAAATTCCTCCCTAAAGCGACTTCAAACCGACCATATCGACACCTACCTTTTTCATGCATTTAGCAAGAATACCTTTGAGCGCATGAAAAAACTGAATTTACTTGATAAAATGAAGAAAGCGCGTGATGAAGGAAAAATTAAAAACATTGGTTTTTCTTTTCATGACACCTTGCCGGTGTTCAAAGAGATCGTGGATTACTTCGATTGGGATATCGTCCAGATCCAGTACAATTACATGGATACTGTCTTGCAGGCAGGTCGTGCAGGACTGGAATACGCCGCCGCAAAGAATATGGCGATCGTGATCATGGAACCATTGAAAGGCGGGCAACTTGCCAATCCACCTCAAGAAGCCAAGGATGTCATGATGGCATCTGGTATTGATCATTCTCCTGTAGATTGGGCACTTCAATATCTTTGGAACCGCCCCGAAGTTTCCTGTGTGATCAGTGGGATGGGCGATATGAAAATGATCAATGAAAATTGCGTTTCGGCAGAGCGTTCGGGGATCGGAAGTTTATCCCAAAATGAATTGAAGGTCATTGATCAACTTGTCGATATTTATCGCAAGAGTATCTTAGTTCCCTGCACCGATTGTAAATACTGTATGCCATGTCCTTTTGGCGTAAACATCCCGCTTCATTTTGCAACCTTGAATCACCAGACCATTGAACGGCGGTTTTACTACCGGTTTTTTGTTCGCCGTTCTTATAGCGCTTTAATAAAAAACAAGAAACGCTTGAATAAAAGCAAGACGAATGGTCATGCGTCACTTTGCACCGAATGTGGTGCCTGTATTCCCAAATGCCCGCAAGGGATCAATATTCCGGTTGAATTGAAAAAGACATTGGATGTATTGGATAAAAGAAAAAATATCGGAGATGTTTTTCCAAATAAATTTTGATTGCGTTTATGTAGAGACGCAAAATCTTGCGTCTCTACACCATTAAATATTTCTTCCTTTTCAATATCTACAATCGTATCTTCCAACGCTTTTTAAGAACGACAAACCACGAGGTAAGACCATGCGAATAATCATTATGGGCAACTATAATAAAATGAGTGCTTTCACAGCAGCACATATTGTTGAACGCATTAATAAATTCGGTGCAACGACAGATAATCCATTTGTACTGGGTTTACCGACCGGCTCATCGCCTCTGGGTGTTTATAAAGAATTGATCGCCTTGCACAAGGCCGGAAAAGTCTCTTTTAAAAATGTCGCGACTTTCAATATGGATGAATATATCGGACTGCCTGAAGATCACCCGGAATCCTACCACTATTTCATGCATGAGAATTTCTTTAAGCACATTGATATTCCCAAAAATAATATCAATATCCTGAATGGGAATGCCGATGATCTTGAAAAAGAATGCTATAATTATGAAATGAAGATCCAAGCATACGGCGGCATCGATCTGTTTATGGGCGGTATCGGTCCTGACGGACATATTGCTTTCAATGAACCCGGTTCTTCACTTTCATCGCGTACAAGAGTAAAATCGCTTACCTATGATACCATTCTTGCCAACTCGCGTTTCTTTGATAACGATGTGAACAAGGTTCCAAAAAATGCATTGACCGTTGGTGTTGCCACCGTGATGGATGCCGGCGAGGTTATCATTCTTGTCAATGGTTACAAAAAAGCCCGTGCCCTGCAAAAGGTTGTTGAAGAGGGCGTCAATCATATGTGGACTGTTTCGGCACTTCAACTTCATCCGCGCGGTATGATCGTCTGTGATGAAGAAGCCACCATGGAATTAAAAGTTGGTACTGTAAAGTATTTTAAGGATATTGAACGCGAAGCTATTGCTTCCGTTTAAGACCTCACACAAAGACGCTAAGTACCACAAAGGCACAAAAACAATATAGTCATCCTGAACTTGTTTCAGGACCTCTCTGAGAATGCGATTCTCAAAAATATTAACGCTTAAAAAAACGGGCTCAACATGTTGAGCCCCTACGTTTAAAGTTTATTTTGTAATTGTCAATTGATCGTCAAGCCAATTTTTCGTGCATCGTAATTCTCACTGAGATCTCCCTTACGGGACCCCTTCGGGGCTGAACAATCCTTCTCTTCGTTCAGGATTATCAGGATGACCCGTGAAGACTTTATGCGTCGGTATGAGGTCTGTATTTTTTATTATTAATTTCATTAACTTCTTATTACCTTTTGTGTCAAAGATGCGGAAGAACGAAAAAGGAAAAAAATGAAAAAAATATTGATACTTATACTCACGCTGATGTCAGTCGCGATCTTGCCAGCTGCAACTCTCTCCGGATTGATCAAAGATGTTAAAACGAACAAAGCTCTCGAATTTGCAAATGTTGCGGTTTATGAGAAAGATTCCGAGACCATTAAGACCGGAACAATGTCCGGTATTGATGGTACTTTCCGTGTTTTTAAAGTACCCGCTGGAGAATATTATCTCGTTATTACATATATGGGCTACGAACAAAAACGATTTGATGGTGTTAAGCTCAACGGTAAGAATGTTGATGTCGGCACTATTATGCTGAACCCTGAAACGTTAAAGATGGGTAATGTCATTGTAGAAGCTGAAAAACCCGCAATTACCTATAAAATTGATAAACGCGTGATCGACGCTAAGCAATTTCTTTCGGCCCGTGGTGGTACAGCTGTTGAGATCCTCGAAAATGTCCCTTCCGTTGATGTGGATATCGAGGGTAATGTATCTCTTCGGGGCAGCTCTAATTTTACCGTTATGATAGACGGACGTCCTTCCGTACTTGAACCTCAGGATGCTCTCGAAAGTATCCCTGCAGAATCCATTGAGAATATTGAGATCATGACAAATGCTTCAGCGAAATTCGAAGCAGAAGGTGGGGCCGGGATCATTAATATCGTTACTCAGCGAGATAAACGTATCGGTATGACCGGATTAGCATCTTTCAATGTCGGTACCAATAATTTAGGCGGTTCTGCTTTATTGAATTATACAAATAAAAAGATCACCGCTTATGTTTCGTTTGATTATCGCCAACGAAGTCATGGTGGTGAATCCTATGTGGATCGAATTCTATATTTCCCTGATACAACGGCAGAATTTGTCTCAAATGGCGATCGTAATCACGGTCGCGGCGGTTGGGGTATCCGGGGCGGTCTTGATTGGTTTATTACAAAAAATGACGTGGCCGGCATAACATTTAATTATGGACCCCGTTCTTCTCTTGGCAGTTCAACAACGGCATATGAAGTTTCATACAGGGACCCAATCAGTGACGTTTTATTCAACACCTATGATTATATAAGTTATGAAAACAGTACCCGAGGTGGTTCTCGCTATAGTTTAAAAGCCGATTATACCCACACTTTTCCCGCTAAAGATGTAGAAAATGCTACCAAATCAAAAGGTGCCGGACAAGGTGGTCATGGCGGACCCGGAGCAGCAAAATCTACAAACGGAAATAACACAAGCAAGCATCAGATCAAGTTCGATGTATCTTATTCAAATTGGAATATGGATGAAGAATCATTTACTTATCTTGTAGATGCATTCGGTGATACGACCGAAGGACAAAGAACAACTGAGATCGGTCCTTCAAACAGTATCCGCGGTAACATTGAATATACACTTCCCTTAAATAAAACAAGTAATTTTGAAGCTGGTGCAAATGGTAAATTCAACTGGAAAATAGATGGTAATAATATGTATTATTATGACCCTTTAACTGGTGAATTTGATTTGCAGGGACAATTCTCAAATCTCACGGATTATACGCAAAATACATTTTCGGGCTATGCATTATATTCCGCAGAATTCGGCTTGTTTGGTATCCAGCCCGGTGTGCGCGCTGAGTATACTTATCGCGAGATCGACTCTGATGCCGCCGATTCAGCTTATGTGATCGATAGACTGCATATCTTCCCTACACTTCACATGTCACTCCAATTACCTCAAAATATTCAATTGATGGGTTCTTATACCCGCCGTATTTCCCGTCCCCGCGGTTGGCAGTTGGAACCTTTTTATACTTGGTGGGATGCTTACAATATTCGCATCGGTAATCCCGCTTTAAGGCCAGAAATGACAGACTCCTATGAATTAAGTGTTCAAAAAAGTTTCGGTAAAAGTTTTGTATCATTGGATGCCTTTTACAAACACACAAACGATAAGATCGAAAGAATCCAAACTGTCTACCAAGAAGGCGAAGATGTGATCCTAAACACCTATGAAAATGTTGGTACAGATCAATCCTTGGGTCTTGAAGCCATGTCAAATCTGAATCTCTTCTCCTGGTGGATGATGAATATATCCGGCCGTCTATACTATTATCAAATTGAAGGTGAATTATATGGACAAGATTTTTCAGAGGAGAGTGTAAACTATTCTGCCAGACTTCGGAACACCTTTATGTTCCCCACTAAGACCCGCATCCAACTGGGTGTATCTTACCGATCAAAATCGGCTACCGCACAAGGATCAAGTTCCGGTGGTGTTATGACGGATTTTGGTCTTCGCCAAGACTTCTTCAAGGGTATTCTATCCGCGACCCTGCAGGTCAGAGATATCTTTGGCACAGGTTTCAGACAATACGAAACTTACACTCCGACAACCTATAGCTATTCTGAGTATTACCGCGATGCTCCGATGATCTCACTAGACCTTTCTTTGAAGATCAATAATTACAAGAAACAACAGAATGGGAATGGGTTTGAAGATGAAGGCTTCAATTCTGAAGATGGCGGAGAATATTAAAGAAGGCCTAAGGGTTTAAGGTTTAAAGTTTAAGATTGTAAATTCAAGAAAACGGGATCATAGGTCCCGTTTTTACTATGTGATATTTTTACCCATCCTCTTCGTTCATTATATGTTAAAACCTCAGATGACTATTGCGAAATACACTTAGTAGGACATATCGTATTATTGTGAAGTAGTGGCATATTCAATTAACCCTGAGCATATCGAAGGGTTAATCAATAATAGCCCGGGGTTAAACCCCGGGTTTCCAATTTCTAGATTAAAAACAACCCCGATCTTATAAAGGGGTTGACCTGTCTGAAAAATCTATTCTTCCAAGAGATCGTGAATTTCTTCATACAACAATTTATGCTTATGATGTTTCTCTTGATTGATTATATAATTCTTAACAGTTCCCTTATCTTTAAAAAAACAAGTAAATATGCTATAACCTGCTGCCCATTTTTTAAAGAAAGGAAATAGTTTCTCCTTTTTAATAAATATTGAAGAAGAAACTTTAATTTTCTTTATGTAATCCGAAATAGGAATATCTGGTCTTATAGACTTTTGTTCAACCCTTCGACTTCGCTTAGGGTTGATATTTTATGGAAATCTCTGACCCGGCATTTCATGTCGGGCTATTATTGATTTACCCCTCCATTCGTCGGGGTAATATCATATTGCCAATCAATCTTCTTAAAATAATCCAAAAATTCTTTATGAGTTATAATCTATAAAAAAAGAGCGGTTAAATAACCGCTCTTTTAAATAGATCAAATATTCATTATAGAAACAGAGGAACATCCTTGACATGTTTCACACCATATTTACCAACATGATGTATCACATCCTTTGCACGAATAAACATATCGTAACGATATTTACTATAGTTTTTATCTTCGGGATTGAAACTTAAAATATTGACATCTCCAGCTTCATGTATGAATTTACCTTCACCGATATAGATACCCACGTGAGTTATGCGTTCGCTTCCATCTTCGCGATACATACCGAAAAACAAAATATCACCCGCTTTAAGTTTATCGATCTCTTCTTTGCCTTCTGCTACGGTCTTGCCCACCAATGCCTGTTGTGAGGCATCACGCGGTAAATAGACACCATGCATAAACATGACAGTGCGGACGAATCCCGAGCAATCCAGCATCTTGGTAGACGTTCCACCCCAAAGATACGGACGTCCCATAAATGAATGTGCCACTTCCAAAACACTCTTCGAAGAAATTTTTACATTTCCCAGCCATTCGTAGAAGTTCATGCAGTCTTCTGTTTTTACGTAGCCTTCCCTGCCATCAGGGAACAACACTTTGGTAAAAGCTCCTTCTCTCCATAATTCACGCAAAAAACTTTTGGAGGTAATATCACTAACAATTTGAGATGAAGTGGATGGTTTTGAGTAAACATACCCTGCATCGGCAAGATAAATGATCTTTTCGGATTTTCGCCAATTTTTAAATTCAGATGGTGTCATTGCTGTAAAAGCACCACCTTCCATCCAGCCAAGATAGCCATCCGGTGTTTGCACGTAGTAATTACCTTTGCCGAACTTCTTAAAAACACGCAAGGGAGTACCTAAGACGGCCTGTGTTGCCATTTCACTGCGAGGCGAAGGTTTTACACGCATATTAGCAACCGATCTGTTTACAACACCGTATGTTTTGCCCTGTAATTCCCCATCGGGAAGTAGGCGAACCTTATTGGCTACCGTATAGCCTTCTTCTTCAAGAGCTGCAACCATAGATTTGAGCCCTTTTGAAGAATTTATTTCACCTTCAAGAGTAACAGCTTTTCCGTTTTGTTTATATTCTACGTCAAAAATATTAACCCGGCGATCGGGACATACTTCTGCTTTTGTTTCATCAATAAATGTCTGAACCTTCTGTACGGGAATATTACCGCATGAGACTAGCAAGATAAGGCTCATTAGAATTAGAAATATTCTTTTCATGTTTTTTTCCTTTTGTTTGGTAGCTGAATATAAGTAAAAGTGCCTTTCATTGGAAATAAAAAACCATCTCATATAAATAGATAATCTTCAATTTGCTTTTCGTTCGCTTCTGTGTATATTTTCCTAAATAATCAGAAAAAGAGAAAGGACATATACATGAGACCCAAACAAACATTAACTACTATTTTGCTGCTTGCTTTTGCAGGATTTCTTTCGGCGCAGATCGTTCCGGACCTGGGCGAATATAAAACTCTGAAATGTGATTTCCATATGCATACTATTTTTTCTGATGGACTGGTATGGCCAACCATTCGTGTAGACGAGGCAATTGAAGAGGGGCTGGATGCAATCGCCATCACGGATCATCTTGAATATCTGCCGCATAAAAAATATGTGTCAACCGATATGAACGCTTCTTTTGAGATCGCAAAGAAAAAAGCCAACAATAAAGGACTGATATGCATTCATGGCGCAGAATTCACCCGCTGGATGCCACCCGGTCATTTTAATGCTCTCTTTATTAAAGATGGCAATAAACTTTTGATCGATGATTTTTTAACGGCCGTTGAAGAAGCCATCAATCAGGGCGCATTTATTATATGGAACCATCCTGGATGGATAGTACATCAACCGGACAAGGTTGTTCGCTGGTATGATATTCATCAAACCCTGGTAGACCGGAACTGGATGCATGGCATAGAATTTGCAAATTATCACGAGCATTACACGAGTGTCCTTGAATTTACCAACAAATATGATCTTGCCGTTTTTGGCAATTCAGATGTTCACGGTATGGTTCATGAAGTGTTTCTAAAAAAACATGCCCACCGCACCATGACGCTTGTTTTTGCTGAAAATAAAAGTGAAAAAGCTGTAAAAGAAGCACTTTTCGCAAAGCGTTCCATTGCTCTTTCAGACGATGATATTTTGGCCGGTCCAAAAGAACTCGTTGATCAATTTGTAAATGCTTGCTTTAAGATCGACGGAAATGTGTTAACAAACCTCAGTGAGATCCCGTATACCTTTAAAAACAGCACGGTTGGGACATATACTCTTGAGCCCTTGGAAAGCCTGATATTGCCCGCCGAAAAAGAGTGGGAAATCACGAATGTATGGGTTGAAAAAAACGAACATTTGAAGTTGAAACTCGAACAATAGGGAAACTGGCGGAAGTACACTTTTTAGTCATATAATTTTTATCTTGCAAAGTGAAAAACTTACGCTTATCTTTTCCAAAATTTGATAAAAGGTAAAAGATTTGAGTTCATTTAATGAATTACTATGTCCCAAATGCGGTGAGGCACTAAACAAGAATTCCCTAAAAACACGCTTGTATTGTCCGCATTGCAAAACGAACTTGAAAAATGATATATACATTGATTTTTTAGAGTATATCATTGAACAAGGTATTGTTGATAATGTTGATTTCTTCGATACGTCACTCTTCGGTAATGACTTTCTGAAATACGAAAGCAATGAGATGGACGGAGAGCACGATATTGCAGATGTTGAGAACGATAATCCTCAGAATTTTCTTGATGATAACATGATCTCAATCGAAGATGAATTCATTGCTGACATCGAACCCCCACAGGGTGCTCAAGATGATTTCACGGTCTTTGAAGTAGATGAAGGAGATGATGATGAAGATGAACGAGAACGAGAAAAGCAAACGCATTGAAATAAACATCAATGAAAAAACTGCGCAAGGCATATATGCCAATTTGCAGATCGTAACCCATAGCCCAGGCGAATTTATTCTTGATTTCTGCCAGGTGCTTCCCGGATTACCCAAAGCCAATGTTGTTTCACGCATGATCCTTTCCCCTCAGCACGCAAAAGCTTTAATGAAAACTCTGGCTGCAAACATCTCCCGATATGAACAAAATTTTGGTGAGATAAAAGAACTTCAGCATACCGGACAGCCTCAATTGCAATTTCAAGCTGATAAAAAAGAAGACGTCGTTAATTAATTTTAACTAATTAACAATTTAATATTCAAAATGCCTACCCCGAAGCATCGGGCTGGGCATTTTTTATTTTTGTGACGTTAGGCGTGAGAAATCTTATTATAAATCACAAATAATATTTGATGTCATTTCGACCGAATCCGCCATTTGGCGGAGTAGTGGAGAAATCTCAAATTACTCACTTCATTAAACTATGTATAAAGCCATGATGACATAGAGATCCTGAAACAAGTTCAGGATGACGTTTTGGTTTTTAGTTGTTGTTATTACTTACTACTAACTTCTATCTACTGTCTGCAGGCTTCTGACCTCATTTAAAAGATCCAATTAAATCTTAAACTTCCGGATTGATTATACACCCGGGCCATATCGGTCTGATCGATCTGTTCCAAACGGTAATGAAGGGTCAGTTTATTGGACAGCTGAAAAGAGATCAAGCCGCCAAGTCGAAAAGAATGATAGGATTCTGCACGTGTATTCATATCTGTATATCGGAAATCTTTCCGATACGAAACTACCGGACCGACAGAAATATTCCATTTCTTTTTCTTAAACCCGGGAGTCAATTCACATTTGATCGTATATTTACTGTCTGTAATTTCCTGAATAAAATTATCCCAATCCAATAAGCCGTTATCTTCAAAGCGTAAAAACATATAGGCCCGGAGGTAGAGGGACGGTGTAAAATAATATTGTATATTTTGCTGAAGTTTCAATCCACGAAATACCATGCTTTGTACGTGGGCAAATGCCGAATCTTCATGATCGTAAACAAAGTAATTTGCGTATAACTCCTGCTTGGACGTCCAGTTAACGCGTTGAGGAATATTTGTATTTATTTCAGAGCGGATCGAGAATACGCGATTCCAATGATTCTGTGCCGATCGTTGATGATAGAGATAAACATAGTGGTGGAGAAAAAGATTCCCACCCAATGACATGCTCGTATATTTATCAATACGATGATGCCACATGGGAGATATTGAATAGCTTAATTCATCTCTATCGTCATAATTATTGGTATCCGGGGTATCATAATACAAAAGAGAAGCAAGATAATTTACATAAATACTATCTCGATCGGATATCTGCCAGGAAAGTCGTGCCAGCACATTATTCTTATTGAAAATATAGTCCGAAGGGAGTGAAATATTTACATTCGTTGCTGTGGTCCTGCTTTGCTTGTAATCGTTTGTAAATCCGGCATAAGCTTTAAATGCGCCTAATCTGGCATGCAGACGTACATCGTTTTCCAAGGTCAGGAATTGGCGATTTCTTGTTTCTTTTTCATCGTAATATGAAAAACTTAGGCCATCATTGCTACTTGTAAATCCCGCCTTATATTCAAGGGCAACATGTTTACTCAAGGGATAATACAGATCATTCTGCAGATAGGTTGTCATATTTAGACGCTCTTCGGTATCCGCTTCGCGACTTACATAGTATTCTCTGTTATATGCTTTTAAACCGGCCATGAATATATTTTTCAGGGGTGAGTCTTTATTGACCCTGAAAGAAATTTTATTATTAAAAGTATAATTCTTTCTTTCACCCATTTGAGAATAATCCCAGTCAAGTTCCGGATAGAACAACAACCCGGATCTGTTGCGATCAAGTTCCAATCCGCCATACCAACCCATATCACGGATCCCCAGTCGCGTTTCTCCGGCATACCCGTTCTCAAGCATGATAATATAATTATTCCTCTTATAATCGCCTTTCACACCCAGGCGACCTTGATCATAATCATAAGCATGAGAAGTCTGACCATCCTGAAATAGAAAATATTTTCCTGTCAGGCCAAAACGTGTTTTCGGGGACAGGGCATAAAGAATATCAGCTTTTACATCAGTTTGTGTTTTTAGGCGTGACATCTCACTATAAATTGATGAGGTATTCGAAATACTGTTGTAAACATGAATTTTCCCAAATTCTGCAGAAAAACGATTCCACCCGCCAAACTGATAATAATGGTTCATTCGATTGGCATATACCATAGTAGTATCCGCTGCATGCCCAACAGAGAACATGAGCAATATCATGATAAATGCAAAAATGTAGTGTTTAGTTTTCATAATCATTATAATTCGATCAAGTTGAAGCCCTTTTCATCCATTAAGCCATAAGAACGATGATGGATCCAGTCCCCCAATACAGCCAGGGTTTTTCCATCATGTGTTTCACAGTGTGGGGCATGCACATGACCGCTTAAAGCGACGTCAAATCCCTCATCCAATCTATCTTTTAGAAAATCATGCATTTTAGCGATAAGCAATTCAGATACTCGCGGTATTTTGGGAATATTTTGATTATAGTGGCTTACGCGTTCACCAAGACCATATGTCCAACGTATGGGTAAACATTTCAACAGCGATATTGCCAACGGTGCGCGCATGATCTGTCGTGTTAATGGATATTGCGGATTATTATAAACAACATGATCACCGTGCTGACAGTAGATGCGTTTGCTATTCCAATTGAATTGAAGGGCATCGGGATAGAAGTGAATACCCAATTCCCGCGTCAAATACCCACGAACCCAGAAATCGTGATTTCCTCCCAGATAATGGATCTCGATACCTGCACTTCGAAGTGCTCGCAAAGCGGCTACAACAGGTTTTAAAGTATGCGGTACGTAGTTCGCTTTATCGAACCAAAAATCAAAGAAATCACCAAGAATGAACAAGGTACCCTTGCTTTCCAGTATCTGCTCCAATAGAGCCAGCATATCTTTCAAACGGGCATCCTGCTCAGCATCAGCTTTGGTAGAAATGTGTGTGTCGGAAAGAAAATAGAAAGGGAGTGCTAATCTTTCTGACTGAAGATCGGAAACTGTATATGAGCTTATATTCATGATCAATTAACGGCTGCGGCCGCTTGCGATGGTTAGTTTTGTTAATTTATCGGTCAATTCGGCTGATGGCTCAAACGTATCCAATTGCCACACCCAATTGTTTATGATAGTGCCCGGTAAATTCATACGTGCGGAGCCATCCAGTCCAAAAAGATCCTGAACCGGCACAACGGCCCACAAGGCATTTGATTTAAAAGCCATCTCAATCAATGACCAGGCTACACTGTCGGCATTGCAATCACAATAGCGCGCCAGCATACTTTTTTCATGATCGCTCGCTTTATCATACCACCCCCGAACCGTATCGTTATCGTGAGTGCCGCTGTATACAACAAAGCGATCATTGGGGTCATAGTTTTCGGGAAGAAAAGAATTAGTTTCATCACTATTAAATGCAAATTGCAAGATCTTCATACCGGGGTAATTGAATTTCCACCGCAACTCAGTTACATCTTTTGTGATCACACCAAGGTCTTCGGCAATAATCTCAAGATCCGGAATACCTTCGTGAAGAACTGAAAATATCTCGGCTCTTGGACCGCCCACCCATTCGCCTTTTTCTGCAGTAGGCGCTCCGTATTTAACCTCATAGGCCGCACAAAAACCCCGAAAATGATCAATGCGAATAATATCGGCATGAATCTTAGCGACCCGGGTCCTTTCCACCCACCATGTGAAATTATTTTCTCTCATGACCTCCCAGTCATAATGAGGCTGAGCCCAAAGCTGTCCGGTAACCGTAAAAAGATCCGGGGGCACTCCCGTCCATACTAAGGGGAATCCTTCTTCATTCAACTTAAAAAGATCGCGATGCGCCCAGACATCCGATGAATCACCTGAAATGAAAATGGGAATATCACCAATGACCCGGATACCTTTTGAATTAGCATAGGATTTTAATTCTGCCCATTGTGTATACAGAATAAATTGTTCAAATTTGAAACGCAAGATGGAGGAAGCGTGTTCTTTTTCCCATTTCATGATCGCATCTTTGTGACGATCTCGTAGACCTTGAGGAAAATCATACCAGGTAGATCGTGAATGATCGTGAATGGTCATAAACAACGCCGCATCATCAAGCCAATATATGTGTTCGCGACAAAAATGATCAAAATCATTTTTATCTTCAATTTTCAACCAGTTTTTGTAAGCCAATGAAAAAGCTTTTTCTTTTACTTTTTTTTTATCACCATCGATAAAAGAATCCCAATCTGCTTCGCTTAACAATCCTGCTTTGAGTAATATTTCAGGACTGATAAAACCGCTGTAAATTGCATTAGCGAAAAGTGATGTATAGGGAGAACCCGTATCGTCCGGGTAAGTCAGTGGCAGTATCTGCCAAAGTGACTGTCCGGTCTTTTCAAGCCAATCGACAAAGCGGTAGGCTTCAGGCCCAAAATCTCCCCTTCCCCATTTATTTGGGAAAGAACTAATATGCATCAGGATACCGGAAGTACGATCGGCCATGAATTCCTCTTAAATAAAGTTTTTAATATCCGTTTTGAGTTTAAATAATAGATTTCGCCAATCGGTTAGAGACATATCATGATCCCAATGTTCTTCAAGCAATTCATCGGGTGTACCCCTAAAGATGCGTTGAACCATGGTAAAAATCAAAACAAGATCATCAATATAATTAATGATCTGCATGGGGAAGCGTTTGAGATTCTTGAACTTAAGATTAACCGGTAGGATCAAATACAAAGCCGACCCGCCAATCCACCATTTGATCTCTCGAGGCGTACGGGGGTCACGTAGCAGACGATAGAAAAGTTTCAACAGGTTGGGAATACCTCGTGCGGTCTCTTTAAGAGCCTCTTTGGTTGAAACGTCCAAAGGATAAGACAGTTTTTCTTTGTCCATATTACACCTCTTGTATTATTACTTTCTTTTCAATTTTTTTCATATTACCCGACAACCAAAAGTAAGCAATTATAGACGAAATGAAAGAGGAAATTACTTGAGCCATAAAAACGCCCTTTACTCCCCAATCAAATACGCGCGTAAACAGCAAGGCCAAAGGTAAAATGATCCCTGCAATACGCAATGTAGTAAGTATCAGCCCCGGCATTCCCTTGCCCAGTCCTTGAAACACTCTTCCCGAGATCATGCCAACCACAATAAAAGGATAGGCAAATACAACATATCGTATATAAGTGACCCCCGTTTCCATAATGGCGGGATCTAACGTAAACATTTTCATAAAATAGGGGGAAATAAAATAGAATAAAAGACCAAAAGTCACTGCAAGAATTTCACCCCACTTAATAACATATAGCCAAGTTGATCTGACCAGATCGATCCTTTTTGCACCAAAAAACATTCCTATCAGGGTTACCAAAGAACCGGACAAGCCCATAATAGGCAAGAAAAATAATTGATCCAAACGCATCCCGATACCTACCGCGGCGACCGCATCTGATCCAAAAAAGACAACAATACGATTGTAGAGCATCTGTCCGAAAGACATGATCATCATAGATACCGAAGCAGGCAGTCCTATCTTGAATGTTGTGCCGATGATCTCCCACGAAAATGAGAAATCGCTGAATTTGAATTGTACCAGACTGTCTTTTTTGACAAAGAAAAATATAATATATAAAACCGTTACAATAAATTGTGCAGTAATGGTCGCCCAAGCTGCTCCCGCTATGCCCAGCTTAAAGACAAAAATAAACAGCGGATCTAAGGCGATATTGATCACCGTACCAATGATCATAAATCTCACGGGGGTTTTAGCATCTCCTTCTCCGGACATAATTGAGCGGAAGAAAACACCGAGAATATTAAAGACAAACCCAAAAATGATAACTTGAAAATACTTAACGGACAGATCAATAATATTTTCGGGAGCACCGAGCAATTTAAAGATCTGGTATCTGAAAATAATACTTAACACAGAGATCACTATTCCGATCACCACACCCATCAATACGGCATGTTCTGCGGCATTATTTGCCCTGTGCGTATCTTTGGCACCCAAAGCCTGAGAAATAATAGCGGTAATACCGATACCCAGTCCAAAACAAATTGAGATGGCAAAGAATACAAAGGGAAGATTGAATTGCATCGCCGCAATTGCATCTGTTGAGATCTTGCTTACAAAAAAAGTGTCGGTCAGACTGTAAAGATATTGAACGATCATTCCCAATAGCATGGGAAGTGTTAAAGTCCAAACCGCTTTCTTCGGATTGTTAATAAATGTTTCTACACGTTTTGATTTATCAATCATTATTGTCCTTTTTTGTAAGTGTAAAAGGTAATCTTTTCTTCAACGAAAAGAAAATACTTTATCAATTTTTCCCAATGTATGTATAGGATTATATTTACTTTAGTGCGTTATTGTCGAATGTGAAATATTAAGTAGTTTTAATGGATCTTTTTGGGATTGAACAAATAATACACCATGATAATGACTGAATATAATTCAAGTCGACCCAAGAGCATACTAAAGGTCAGCACCACTTTGGAAATATTATCAAAGAAAGCATAATTCTCGATCGCACCTACCCTTGCAAGTCCGGGACCGATATTACTCAATGTTGCAATTGATGCGGAAAAGGATGTCACCATATCGTAGCCCCTGAAAGTCAGAAATAGATTGATGATGGCAAATAGTCCGATAAAAAGTATAATAAAAGCGATCACATTTTTCATAACATGTTCTTTTACGTGTTCTTTTCCAATTTTCAATGAGAACAATGCATTGGGATACGTAATCTTTCTGATCTCTTTTGCTACAAATTTTCCGCCGATCATGATACGGATCTGTTTCATGCCACCGCCTGTAGAACCGGCACAACCGCCCACGAACATCAGTAAGACCAGGACGATCTTGGTAAATGCGGGCCATAGTTCAAAGTTTGTGGTTACATATCCTGTTGTTGTAATTATGGAAACCACCTGAAAAGAGGCATAACGCAAGGATGTCCCAAAATTATAGCCCAAATCGGACTTAAAAATACTCAAGGAGACCAGCATGATCGTGATCACAACCATTGAGACATAGAATTGCCATTCCCGGTTTTTAATAACTTCACCAAGCCTGCCCTGAATAACAAAAAAGTGTAAGGCGAAATTGGTACCCGCAAGGAACATGAAAACCAGGATCACCATTTCGATGTATAGGCTGTTAAAACCGGCAATTGATGCATTTAATGTTGAGAATCCTCCTGTCGCCAATGTGCCGAAAGTATGACATAGGGCCGTAAAGAGATCCATTCCGCCAAACATGAGCATGACAGTTTCCATGACCGTTAAGCCAAGATAAATAAGCCATAGGATCATGGCTGTATTTTTTACTTTGGGGCTGATCTTATCTTTTGTGGGTCCGGGAACCTCCGCGCGGAAAAGCTGGGTAGAGCTTAATCCCAACACCGGTAAAATGATAATGGCCAATAAAATAATTCCCATACCGCCCAGCCAATGGGTCAATGAGCGCCAAAAAAGCAAGCCTTTGGGAAGAATTTCGATATTGGTCAGAACCGTTGCACCGGTCGTAGTAAATCCTGACATGGTCTCAAATACACAATCAATGAAATTTCCGTCAAACACACCGTTAAAGAAAAATGGGAGTGCGCCAAAAATAGCTGCAGAGATCCATCCCATAGAAACAATGACAAATCCTTCACGGGTACGTAAAGGCTTATCGGGCTTAAAACTGATCGCTAAAATAAGTCCGACAACCAGAGTTATTCCAATACTCAGTAAAAGATCGAGTGCATCTCCCGAGGCATAATAAAGTGAAAAAGCCAAAGGCAGGCACATAGAGACTGCTATAATAATGAGGATAATACCCTGAATTTTTAAGATCGCTTTCCAGTTCATATTAACCCCGATTATGCAAACATTTTTTCGACTAGTTTCTTAGATTGCGGTAAAACAAAAACAATAATAATATCATTCAACATGATCTTATTTTCTCCACGAGGGATAATGACCTCATCATTACGGAAAATAGCTCCAATGATCATACCTGAAGGGAATTTAACTTTGCTCAAGGGTTTATCGAGAAGCGCGATCTTCTTGGATATTTTGATCTTTATCGTTTCGGCATTAATATAAGGAAGCGGTGTAACAGAAAGTACATCACCCTTACGGCAATATTTAATGATTTCACCAAAAGCCAATGATTCCGTTGAAAATACCGAATCAATATCTTTTACCTGATTAATAATGGAAGAGATCGCAACATTGGAGATATTGCATACAGCTTTATATGCATGATTTTTCTTCGCCATGACCGCGGAAATAATATTATGTTCATCTTTACCGGTTACACAAGCCACAAAAGAATTCTCCATATCCAGATCTGACAATACATTTTGATTTAACCCCGAACCATTGATGATCAGGACATTGTCAAGTTCTTCAGCCAGTCGGTGGCAAACCTTTTCATCTTCTTCAATAATAGTTACTTTTCTGCCTGCTTCTTCCATAGCTTTAGCAAATTCTCGTCCAATGCGGTTTCCCCCAACAATAATGACAGATTTAATTTTTACATTTGAGGCAAAATAGCTTTTAATCACATCTTTGAGAACATCTGATTTACCGATAATATAAAGTTTATCTCCGGTCTGTAATATGTCATCACCCCGGGGGATCAAAACTTCATTATCTTTTTTTATGGCAACGATCCTAACCTTATCCCAAATATCATTTCCCTGAGTAATATCTTTTATTTGCATTCCATTACCCGAAAATTGTTCGTTGATCATTGTGCCGATCACTTTCACATTCTCATGAATAAAATGAATGTGTTCCATAGCATCCGGCTCTGAAATAAGGTCTATAAGTTTGTTAATTGACAATTGTTTGGTTGCAACTGTTTTATCAATACCAAAATCTTCAGGTAAATTGGGGGGAGATGGAAAATAATGTGTATAGTTTTCAACTTTCGCGATCGTCGTTGCATTACTGAGTTTTTTTACAAGTCCGCAAGAAATAATATTTACGTTATCGTTATTACTTAGGGCCAAAAACAAATCGGCTCTTTCGACATTTGCCTGCTTTAAAAATCTAATGTTATTTCCGTCACCATTGATGATTAAGGCATCAATACTATCATTGAGTTGCTTTACTTGTTTTTCAGATTTTTCAATCACGGTCACACTGTGATTCTCACGGATCAGCTGATCTGCGACCATAGATCCCAATTCACCACCGCCAACAATTACTATATTCATACAATAACTTTACCTTTCATCAAGATTATTATGCTCTTTAAATATATTAAGTAGGTATCTGATAATTTGTTTTATCCGCTTGTTTTAATTTTAAACTATCCAACATGGACAAATGTTATAAAAATGTGTCCTCATTTACAATATATTTCGTTTTCTTTATGTTTTAAGTCATTTGTATTAAATACTTCCTCAAAAAGGAATTCCTTTGTATCTTTTATTCAAATAAATGAATGAGGTAAACATGTTCAGAAAACTTCCACTTTTAATTTTAACGCTGATACTGATCCTTTTGGCAGGGTGCAACGCGCCACTTCCGCCATTAAGTCCTGCCGACCAAGTTGCTGCCGATACACTCGGTATTCCCACAGTGGATCTGCAAAGTTTGATCGCAAAACCTTTATATGAATTCAATGAGGAAGATCTTGATACCTATCTTCCCTATTTACAATACACGATTCCGGATCTGCGGGAACGCATGAAACATCTTGCTCGCAAGAACCTGGGACAACCGTACGAGATATATCTTCTTGGTGAATATCCTACCGAGATCTATGATCGTCAACCGCTATATATTCTGGATAAAAGCGATTGTGTGGTCTTTACCGAACATATTCTTGCCATGGCGATGGCACATGACTGGCAAAGCTTCTTTAGTATTTTGCAACGCATCCGCTACAAGGATGGTATTGTCAGCTATATTAACCGTAACCATTACGGAGAATATGATTGGTTTCCGAACAACACCTGGCTGGCAGATGATATCACCGAAGTATTAGCTGGAAAATATATTGAACTTGATACGACACACGTAAAAAAGAGTAAATTCTTTAAAAAGCGCGATGTACCCTATGAAATGCCGGAAGATTCTTTAGTATGGAGCTACGTCCCCCTGAAAGCCATGCCGCTTGTGCTGGACAAATTGCAAACCGGTGATTTGGTAGGCGTGGTACGCGGCTATAAGCACAATAATTGGATCGGGCATTTTGGCATGATCATGCGAGACGATGACGGTACGGTTTATTTCTTGCATTCTACGCCTCCTGAAGTCAAGCAGCAACTCTATCTGGAGATATTGGATAAGGTTCAGGCATCCAATCTGAAAAAAGCCGAACACAATGCTCCTATTGAGATCCGAAACGCTGAGATCAAGCTTTACAATAAAGACCATGAAGACGACCCAAAGCCCTATGAACCTGTACAATATTACACTCTGGGTTATAAATTTCTGCGTGTAAAAGAAGATCCGCTTGCTTCAATTATGGAAGAGGGACAAGAATTGCGTTTGCAGGTTGTCTCTGTTTATCCGGTTGCTCAAAAAGCAAGCAAACGGGATTCTGTTCTACAGACAGTGAAACCCTAACGAGGTTTTCATGAGCGATTATACCACTTTGAACATTGCAGTGCTTTCCATTGGCTTTGCGCAATCCTTCTACGCAGGCATTATGCTGTTGCTTAAGAAAAATGCCCGTTTACCTGATCGTATTCTGACAGTCTGGCTTTTTGCTATTTCCTTGCAAATGATGATCTCTCTGTTCAATACCAAGTTTACGATCACTGCCTTTCCAATTTCCCCCTTTGTTTACGGTCCTTTAATGTATATGTATATCCGTACTTTGATCGATCCCAAACCGCGTTTACGGCATTATTATATTTCCTGGCTGCTTCCGGTGATCGCTTTTGCGGTTCTTACTTTGGTGTACCGGAATCAACCGATACTCATCTTTGATGATTTTCTTGAAGATGCACCGCTGAGAGCAGTTCGTTTTTCTTATGCTATTTTACTCATGCTCTCAATTTTCGGTTATTCCATTATGACTTTTATCAAGCTCGGGATACATCGCAAGAAGATCAAGGATATGTATTCTTATACATCACAAAAGATCACACTGGGATGGGCATTATTTGTATCCATAACTTTCTTTGTAATGTATTTTGGTCTTTTCGCCCTTGGCTTCACACGGGTTTTTGCAAAAAACTTTAATTTTGACCCCTTGCTTCTCGGGAACAGTATTCTCGTTTTCTATTCTTTTGCTTTCAGTATTTTTGGCTACCAGCAAGATCGTATCTATCCCGAAGAAATCCCGGTTGAAAAACCCAAATATGAACGCTCGGGTTTACGTCCCGCAAGTATGGAAAGATTAAAAGTAAAACTTTTAGCTCTTGTGGATGACGAACAAATATATCGCGAACTCGAGCTAACTATTCTTGATGTATCACAACGACTTACGGTACCGCGACACCATGTTACACAAGTGCTGAACGAAAAACTCGGAAAAAACTTTTATACCTTTATCAATGAATACCGTATCGAAGATGCCAAACAACGCCTAAAGGATTCCAAGAACGATAACCTGACAGTTCTGGCCATCGGTTATGATGCGGGATTTAATTCTAAATCATCATTCAATACTCTATTTAAGAAATATGTGGGTGTTACACCCTCGGAATTTAGAAAAAAACAGGTAGCTTAATAAACAGACTCTTCGATATCGTACTTAATTTTTCAAAACAATAACTCAAATAGATCAAATAAAATGTAATTTCAGGTGCAAACCGCTAACATTGGGCGTTTTATTATAAATATTATCTTATAGTTCAGCCAACTCAAATAGGGTAATATGAATGAAGCGTACATTATTAATATTTTTCTTGGCTAATTTTCTGTTTGCTCAAGGACTTTTTGAAAGCGCTTTGCAACTTCCTTCAAGCACATACGAACTTGCAGGTGATGTACGGTCAACAATCTACGTTGACGGCAAAAAGGATTCACTTTATTCAAAAAGACTCACCGCACAAGCAAGCCTAAAACTTAAAGCTCAAAAAGATAATATTGGATATGCATTTGCGGATATACGTTTTTCAAACTCAAATTATTTGGATAAACAAGAGCTAGAGATCAACCTCCGGGAAGCATACGTAGATGTATCGCTGGGTGGATTAAACCTACGGCTGGGAAAGCAAATCCTTCCCTGGGGCCGGGTGGATGTTTTTAGATTGATCGATAATATTACCCCCAAAGATATGCGGTATATAAACGTTGATCCCGATGATATGCGCATTGGGAATTTTTTAGTAAATTCTTCACTCCAAATTGGATCCGGGTTCAATATACAAGGTATTTGGATCCCCGTATATTCACCAAATTTAATTCCGATCTCCATGTTTGATATGCCACCGGGTGTTCAGATAGTTGAAATGACCTTTCCTGAGCGTTCATTTGAAAATAGCGGCGGAGCAATGAAGATTGATATTCGGACATCCGAATTTGATGCCGCGTTTTCCTATCAAAACTTATATGCTCTTCAACCGGGTTTTACAGCTGAGCTCCAAATTATTTCTCCAACCCTGGTAAGCTATGATTTTTTTCCTAAGCCTTGGCGGCAAGAGGTTTTCGGTTTTGACGCAGCCATGAATTATAATGCATGGAGTATTCGCTGTGAAGGCACATATATGATCCCTGAAAACGAAAATAATGATCTTTATATCCCAAATCCGGAAATCCAATTGACCTTGGGATTAGATCGCTCATGGCGAGCACTGCAGGTGTTATTTGAATATAATTTCAAACTCGTTAATGACTATTGTGAACTTGTTGAGCCTAATGATCCAAGCTTAATGATGGATCATCAATTAGCTGTGTACAATCGTTTGTTCTTTCGCCAAACCGAAGAATATCTCCATAATATCTTTGCGCGAGCGGCATTGAGCATGTTCCACGAAACTTTAAGTATCGAAACCTCTTTTAGCTACAATCTAAGTACTGATGAATTTCTCGTTGCACCTCTTGTACAAATTGATATGGCAGATGCCTTAACTTTGTCACTGGGAATGAATTTTTATCATGGAGATGACGAGACACTCTTCAATCTGTTAAACCCACTCTATAAGGGATATTATTGTGAACTTAAACTTACATTTTAATAGGATAAACTATGCGTATTGAACAATTTATTATTAAATATCGTCTTGCGATCATTATTATTTTTCCGCTCTTGACCCTGTTATTCGCATTTGGATTAATGCATTTGGAAATTGAACCCAATATCAATGATATGATACCATCAACCATGTCATCACGCATTCAAACGACACATATTGAATCTATTTTTGGAAGTAATAATCTTATTATTGTTGTTCTTGAGACTGACGATGTACTTGATCCCGTAACCCTGGAACGTGTAAAAAAGCTTACACGAACATTCCAGCGTCATGGCGATATTGAACGCGTTACTTCTCTTTATACTCTTAAACAAATCAATAATGAGGACGGGGCCATGATCGTGGATCCTGCTATTAAACGTATCCCTAAATCGCAGAGTGATAGAGAGCGCTTGCGTGAAAATCTGCGGGAAAACTCGCTGGTTTACGGAACGGTAGTGTCTGAAGATTTTACCAAAACTGCAATTTTAATAACGCCAAAAAAGAATAATGAAGAAAATGAAATTGTTCATAAGATCGAAATGATACTTGAGGAAAATCCCGGGAATGAGACACTTTATACGGGTGGACTTCCTATTGTCAATGCCACCATTATTAATGATATTTTCAAAGATGTTGCCATTCTTCTGCCTATCGGTTTTCTTCTAATGATCGGGATGCTGTATTTAGCCTTTAAGCAATTAAGAGGTATCTTACTTCCTTTTGGGGCGGTATTGATGGCAATGATCCTTTCTTTTGGACTTATGCCCATCCTGGGATGGAAAATTGCAATTGTAACTATTTTGATGCCGGTCATACTTATTGCCGTTGCGAATGATTACGGGATCCATATGATAGCGAAATACAATGAACTGTTGGAAAAGCACCCCGATTGGAGTAAAATTGAACTGGCAAAAAATACTTTCACTAGTTTAAAATACCCCATTTTGGTCACCGGTATTACCACTGTTGTGGGAATACTCGGCTTGTTGGTCCATATTATTGTTCACGCACGCCAATTGGGTGTCTTGGCATCTCTTGGAATTATGTGGGCCGTTGCCCTGAGTCTATTATTTATTCCCGCTGTTCTTAGCTATCTACCTAAAAAGGCACGGAAAAAGAAATTTCGAAATGGGAAATATCAACCACAATTATTAGATCGATTACTAAATAAACTCAGTCAATTTATCATTTACCATCCTAAAAAAATTGTCGTCATATCACTTATCGTTTCTATTGCTGTATCTATAGGAATGTTCGGTCTAAAAATTGATGGAAATGTGGAAAATTTCTTCAAGGAAAAACATTCTATAAAACGTAGCAGTAAATTGATCAATGAACATTTTGGGGGTGCACAAACTTTATCTATTTTGTTTGAAGGAAATATCAAAGATCCTGTATTACTTAAACGCATGGAAGGGTATGAATCGGCCCTCCTTGAAAACCCGAACGTTGGGAAGGTTACATCTGTCGTTAATGCTATCAAAGAAATTTCCAAGGGTCTTTATGATAATGAAGACCCGCGCTACAATCAAATTCCCAAAACATCTCAAGCGGTTGCACAATATATGGAACTTTATTATATGAATGGAGATCCGGATGATTTTGAGCAATTGATCGACTTTAATTACGAACAAGCGCAAATGATCATTCGAATTAATAAAGCGGATGGCTTTATAATTAAAAATGTGGTTAAGGATATTGAGTCTCTCACAGAGAACGATCCCAATATAAGCATGTTGGGTGGCGAAGCTCTTATAACCTCTGAAATGAATCTTGCCATTGTAAACGGACAAATAAAATCCCTAATATTGGCTGTCGTAGCGGTAATGATCATTCTAATGATTGTATTTCGATCCTTTGCGGCGGGTATTTTTGCTTCTCTACCTTTACTACTTGCTGAAAGTATTTTATTTGGATTAATGGGATATTTTCAAATAAGACTGGATGCCGCAACAGCACTTCTTTCGTCAGTCATGATAGGTGTCGGCATTGATTACACCATTCATTTTCTTTGGCGCTACCGTGATGAATATCGTGAATGTGGTTCAAGGCAGGAGAGCGTTCAAAGAGCTCTCCAAGGTTCCGGGAAAGGCATTATATTCAACGCTTGGTCCGTAATGGTGGGATTTGCCGCCTTAGTATTCTCATCGTTTTTACCCATCCAGTATTTTGGATTTCTTGTCATCGTTTCAATATCCGTATGTCTGGTAGCGGCACTTGTACTTGTGCCCGCCATGTGCCTTGTTTTTAAACCAAAATTTCTAGAACCAAAGGAGTCCTTATGAAAAAGATCTATATCTTAATAATTAGTTTGTTGTTTGCAGGTATTTTGTCAGCTCAAAATGCTATTAGCATCATGCAAACTGCCCGAAACAAAACAAAAATATCAGGATTGATGACCACTTCGACCTTGATCATTCGTGATGCAAAACAGCGCGAACGCATTCGAAAAACAGCCATGGCTTCAAAGGCTTATTCCGGTGATATAGAGAAACGTATTATCCGTTTTATAGAGCCGGCCGATGTCAAAGGAATGGGTATGTTGATCGTAGACCATAATGTCCAAGATGATGATATGTGGGTCTATATTCCAGCTAATCGTCAATCACGTCGCATTGTTTCCAGTGAAAAAAGCAAATCATTTATGGGCTCAGAATTTTCTAATGCAGATATGAGCGCTCCCAATTTGAATGATTTTCATTATCAGCTCCTGGGAGATGATATGATCAACAACCAAGCTTGCTGGAAAATTGAAATTCGTCCGATCAATACCAAAAAAGAAGATGAATACGGCTTTTTAAGAAAAATAACATGGATAAATAAAGCTGATAACATGATGACAAAATCTGAATACTATGATTTTGACAATGAGCTTCATAAAACATTGAATGTTCTGGCTTACAAAGAAATGGACCCCATAAATCATAAATTCATTATTACCAATATGAAGATCAATAATTTTCAAAATGGACGAAGTTCAGACATGTTCATGGATCAAGTGGAATTCAGTCAAAACATTCCCGACAAATACTTTACGATCTCCTATTTGGAAAAACCCTGAATTGAAGTAAAAATATAATGGTACGGAAAAGAGAGTGGGAGAAAAGACCTGCTTGCAATCCGTAGCCTTGGCGTAGATTGGAAAGAATGAGAGTAAGAGGGTGTGCACTGTGCGCTGAGAAGGATGAGGTGGCGATGAGGAGAAGTGGAGAAAATACTTTAGCTATTATACGGAACGGTCACAACCATTCCTTCCAAGTAAAAAAGACGCGATAAGCGCGCCTTTACTTTTTATCAAACTTTTATCTTTGTACTTTATTCTTTTGACTTTTCTGAGATATATTCTTTTATCAACAATACCGTATTCTGCATCGTTTTCCAATCCAATGTTTCCGGAATATCATCCGGATGATGGTAAGGCTGTTTGCCACCTGTAGCATAGAAGAAAATAGCCTTTACACCTTTGGTCGTAAAAGGAAAGTGATCACTATTGGGACTATTCGGACGTAATTTCAGTCCACCTAAGTTATGTGCTTCCCGTATATCTTCAAAAATCGAGGCATCGGCAGGCCAATCATTTCCACCCACCAAGCCATAGCCGCTCAAACCCGAGCCCACCATATCCAAGTTCAAGGCCATCATAACGTTTTCCAATGGGTAAACGGGGTGCTTAACATATTTCCACGACCCTTTCAATCCTTGTTCCTCACCTGTAAAAAAGCAAAACACCAATGTCATCGGCGGTGGGGTTTCCGCATAATACCGGGCAAGAGCCAAGAGCACAGCAACACCGCTGGCGTTATCGTTCGCACCGGGATAATATACATCTCCCAATCCACCCATATGATCGTAATGAGCTGAAAGACATATTACGGAATCGGGCATCGTATTTCCTTCAATGATCGCGATCACATTATTTGTCCTAACTTTTTTATAAATAACATCGTTCTTCACATAAACGCTGCGGACCGTATCTGAAATAAGTGAATCACAAACCTGAAAAGCAGGACGATCGTATTGTTTGCTCTGGCGACTAGGGATCGGGTGTTCTTCGGCAAAAAGCATTAATGATCCTTTGTTCTTCTTTTTACTTTTCTTCATCAAGTGTCGACGCAACTGTGAAATGGAAGAAAATGAAAGAGAGTCTTTGATCTTTTCCAATGCATCACGATCAAGCAGTTCAATATTTTCACTTGAAAATTCTTTGTTTACCGGAGGGCAAAAAGGATGCGGAATAAAATCATAGCCAAGACGAAGGGTATCGCCATTGATCATACATATTGGCGTTGCCTTGACAAAATTTAATCCATATTTCACCGCTTGCAAGTGGACGTCAATACCCGCTTTTTCCAAAACACCAACAATATATTCTTCTGCACGAAATATTCCATCATGAGCCAAACTTCTGCCATAACAATTTTCCGATGATAAATATTTTATGTCTTTTTGAATATTTTCAAGTTCATCGGCAAAAGCCATAATGATGAAAAAGGTCAACAATATCAGTATGCGTTTCATACTTAGCCTCTAATTTTATTATTCCCAGTGAAAAATATACAAAAAAATCCTTGCCTCTATGAACAAAACATTTTATAATTTCGGGCTTGATAAGTGTCCCGTTCGTTCAGCGGTTAGGACTCAGGATTTTCATTCCTGCAACAGGGGTTCAATTCCCCTACGGGATACAACTAAAACACCCGATCTCAGATCAGGTGTTTTTTATTATACTGCAAAAAAACTTGAGTCAAGTTTTTGATAATATTATCAGATTTTTAAATAAATGAGTCATGAATCACAATAATGTTCACATTTTGATAACGAACAAATTATTGCTTGACAAAAAAACTTGACTCAAGTTTTTAATTCCAATTTAATTCAATCAAAAATAGTTAATGATCGCAGGCATTATTTCCTGTCTTTAATTCACCCTTAAGCCAATTTTCTACGATTTCCTTAGGATCACCGGTTTCAGCTCCCAAAACCACTTTAACTCCATATTGTTCAAAAAGCTGTTGAGCATGCATGCCCATACCACCAGTAATAATGACATCCGCATTTTCATCGGACAACCATTTAGGAAGTACACCCGGCTCATGTGCTGGCGGAATCTTATTTTCGGTCCCCGAAATTTTCATATCTTTATTTACATGAAAAAACATGAAATACTGACAGTGTCCAAAATGTTGTGATAGTTGTTCTTTAACTACCGGAATTGAAATAATCATCATTTTATCCTTATTTTTGTGTATTGATTTTAATACTATTTTTGTCTTAAATCAAAATACTTTTTATCAATGCTATCTTGCCATTCTTTATAAAATTCCAATAAATGTTTACTTAGAAATGCAAGACTTTCGTCTATGGTGGCGTTATTCATTAATATGCACACAAATTTATTTTTTATTCTTTTAATATTCGGGCCAAAAACCTTTGAAACCACTGCACTTACACCGTAGTTGGAAAGTAAACCAACGATCCCTTTTGCTTTATTTGGATCCGCGTGTGTTTGTTCTTCATCAATGGTATTGGGAATTCGTTCTAAAAAAACCGCTTCTTGGGAATTCACATCATAAAGATCATAGTAATCCGCATCACCAAAGTGTGAATTGTTGTAGGTTTTCCCGTCATTTGTTGCAAAAGCTGTTTTAATTTTATTTCTCACACTTAATCCCTGTTCTTACTGAGACCTATTCGAAATTATTTAGCTGATTGCTTTTATAAGCCTCATAGGCTTCACGAACGGTCATATTCCCTGCGCCAACGTAAATTTTGGTTTCTGCTTTTTCTAAAACCGATAAAGCGTTTCCACCCGGTCCGTTTCCCGTAATAAGGATATTTATTTTTTCCTCATAAAGTTTTTGTGCCGCTTTGGGACCTGCGCCATGTGCTTCCTGATTGGCTTCTGAATTATCAATAATTTTTACTTCATTATTATCTTCATTTAAAATAAAGAAGTATTCGGTTCGTCCAAAACGTGGGTCCATAGCTGAATCCCATGTTTTTCCTTTTGCTGTTAATGCAATGTTCATTTTTTTCTCTTTTCATTATTTAGTTTAATTCTATGATCCTTTTTTTGATCATATTCCAGCTTTTTTCCACGATAGACCCAATCTCGCTTTTGGCATACTCTACAATAGTTTTCCCTTGGGTCATTGCTTTTGTAAAACTTTCATCATAAGGCAAATCTATAATGTGGTCTATACGCATGTCGTTAAGAAAAGTACGTATCTCGTCATTTTTGTCATTATTAAGATCTGCTTTATTGATAATACATCCTGATGGGATCTTAAATTTGTCAACAAGTTCAAACACTCGCTTAAGATCATGTAATCCTGAAACTGTCGGTTCGGTAACAAAGACCACATAATCGGCGCCCGACAATGACGAAACAACCGGACAGCCGACTCCGGGAGAACCATCCACGATTATAAATGATTTATTCTCATTTTGTGCGATAATATTAGCCTCTTTTTTAACTTTTGCCACCAATTTTCCAGAATTCTCAGCGCCTACTTTCATGCTGGCATGTACCATCTTACTGCCGGTCTTTATCTCTGAGATCAGCCACTGCCCCACATTGTTGTCAATATTGCTTATTGCGTTGACAGGACAAATACGTGCACAGTAGCCACATCCTTCGCAATCAAGCGGTTTCACCTGGTGTTTCCCGTCAATAACCGATATGGCATTATACCTGCAAATGGTTACACATGCCCCACATTGCGTGCAGATATCGGGATCTATCTCCGCCAACTGGCCGCTGAAAAATTCTTCCGATCTTCCCTGATCGGGCTGAAGCAAAAGGTGCATATCGGCCGCATCAACATCACAATCCGCAGCAACAATATCCTGACCGCCCAACACGGCAAAAGATGCCGTTAGGGACGTTTTTCCTGTTCCACCTTTGCCCGATATGATCACAATTTCTTTCATCATGTTGCTCTCCGGAGATATAATGTATCAATATATTCCATGATCGCTTCGAGGGCAGATCGTACTTCAGGAATTTCCCTGAAGAGAAGTTTTCCTTCAGAATACAATTCAGCTATTTTTCTTTGATTCGGTATTTTTGCAATAATGGGGATTTTTTCTTTATGGCAGTATTGTTCAACTTTATTATCACCAATACCAAAGCGATTTATTACAACAGCAAAAGGCTTACCAATTTCTCTGATAGTTTCAACCGCAAGTGTAAGATCGTGCAAACCGAAAGGTGTCGGTTCAGTCACCAAAATAATAAAGTCCGCACTCTTTGTAGCTTCAATAACCGGACAAGATGTTCCAGGCGGCGAATCAAATATTTTAAGGATGTCCCCGGGAAAGACCCGATCAACATATTCTAAAGTTTGTGCGATCAGTGGTACTGCCTGTTCTTCGCCAATATCCAATTTACTCTCTATGAATGAAAGATCTCTGTTCTTGTAATGTGTAAGCACTCCCATTTTTTTTGGTTTCATCGGTAGTGCGCCAACGGGACAAAGCTCTGAACACGCATAACATCCGTGACAGAGTTCCGGAAACACCATGATCTCATCCAGTATTTGCGTAATAGCATTAAAATTGCACACTTTTCTACACAAACCGCAAAGCGTACAGGACGTGGGATCCCATTCGGGGATCATTTTATACTTTTCTTCATGATGTATCAAATCGCCTTGAAGGAATAACTTGGAATTTGGTTCTTCAACATCAAGATCTACAAGAACGGTTTGCTTGGTTTCGGCAAAATAACTTGAAAGATTTGTGGCTAAGGTCGTCTTTCCTGTTCCGCCTTTTCCGCTTGCAATGGCAATTTTCATAAGTTTTCTTGTGTAAATATATTTACTGTTTTCATGACCTCCGTTAAACCCTTGTCATAACAGAGTTACATTTGGGACATGTTTTTTTATAGCATGGTGTGCCTGCCTGATGGGCTATCTGATGGCCGCAAGACGGACATGTACAGACTCCACCCGGGCCATTTCCCATACCGGAACCCTTGCTTCGGTTTCCTTTTCCCAAACCGCGGCCGGGAGGGCTTTCCCCGGCATGGATCCTTGTGCCGGTATGTGGATCTTTATGAATTTCAGCAGCTTCACTATTTTTTTTATAGATCGCATCTACGGGACATACCTCTATTGCCTTTTCAATACAATCGGCATTAGCATTTTTCACAATAGCTATCTTGCCTTTCATTTCAAATCCATCGGGACATACTCTTGCACATATACCACAACCCATGCACGTTTCTTCATTCACTTTTATCATTTACTTCTTTTCCAATTCGCTTATTCTCTTATTTATCGCATCCAGATTTTCTTTCATTTGCTTTGCTTCATTTGTTAGTGACTGCAATTCATCTTGCGGCTCATATGCAACCGGGGGCGCGTAGGAATTATTTGCCCTCCAGCTAAATCCCCTGCCGTAACCGGCACCTCCACCAAAGCCTCTGCCAAAACCTCCGCCGAAGCCTCCGCCACCTCCGCGTCGAAAAGCTCCTCCGAGAGGTCTTTGTATGTTTTGTTGTTCGTTCGGGTTGTTTGCAGGGTTACAATTGCCCAATCCGCGACCTGTTTGGGATCCTTGTCCCATAGGTCCTGTTCCGTTTAAACTTGGCATTTTATTCTCCTTTTTTATATATTTCTTCGTTTCCCCCGTCCATGACCGGAAAGAGGCATTGTTTCGGTCTCAACCGCTGTGCTTTCGCACATCGGACAATTCTCGCTATGTGAGGCATATGCGGTTTCTGCCCATCTGCGACCGCAACTGTTACAGTGCATTCTTTCCGAAACGACCGGGATAAATCGAATGGCTTTTCTGTTTATCAGCGCATCAGCAACTTTTTGATGCGCGCGTTTAATAATACTCCCGAAAGTTTGACGGGATACTCCCATCAATTCAGCAGCATCGTTCTGATATTTATCTTCAAGATCAGCAAGGCGCAAGGCCTCGATCTCGTCCGCTCCGAGAAATATTTCTTCCAGTTCCGACATCTTTAGTCCGCGCGGCTTGTAGTAATCTGCAGTGTACTCACCGTAGATCCGTCGTGCTTTGAATGGTCGTGGCATAAATCCTCCGTTATTGGCATATGCTAATAATAACTTAGGTAATTAAAAATGATTATTCAATAAAATAATGTTTTTTTAGGCCTAATGGTAATTTTAGGGGGCTAAAAACGTTATAATTAATTGAATGTTAGG
>CAYNBL010000011.1:0-30954 GCA_964395205.1 uncultured bacterium
CGATCTGGCATAGTCCGGAACCATGGCCCCAGCCGGCACCTCTGTAGATAAAGCGCTTGGGAACATCACCTGTCCCTACTTTATCAATAACGACCGCTGAAGAAAAAAGAAACTTAGGATGCAAGACCAGACGTGCGTTGTAATCCTTATCAATTTCTATTTCATGATCTTTATCGTCGAAATCACGATAGATGATACCCAGTTTCAACAGACGGCCAGATTCGGCTCGTTTCCGGGTTTGCAGATCGAGAACTTCTTTTACATCTATTTTTAATTTATCTCGTAAGTTGACGGAGAGTTCTTCATTACTGATCTCAACGGTCCATCTGAAATACTCGCCTTCGTCATCGCAGGCACCGATATATTGTTTCAATTCATTTTCGGGTACGGTAGTCGAAGAACAAAACGCTTCTTTGGGATTCGAAAGGATCCACGCACGCGCATTTTTTTCTATTTTTAGATCCGGAACTTCATTGCCTTCGGGCATATCGGGAATGGGCTGCATATAGGGCAAGGGTGTGTTTTCCCAGAGATTTTCAAAGACTTCCATTTTACCACCACAAGATTTTGAATAGCGGGCATCGCATATTTTATTATCATAAATAATGACCATACCGCGTGTGGCTGCCGTACCGGCTTTACTGTTTTTAGTGACGTTGTTCAATCCCTGATAACGCTGACAGCAATCATCATTACAAACATCCAAACCGATATCAGTATGTTTCTGTTCTACATTTGCTAACATCCAAGCACGGGCAACAACGGTTTGAGCTTCAATCAATGCCGGAGGGCAAGCCGCACTCATTTCGGAAGTAGCAACACACATGAGATATTGTTCTAAAGGCAGTTCATTGACAACAAGTAACTTACCGTCAATAATTGATATCTCGATGTTGCCGGGTACTTTTACTGAAATGTATTTACGCCAGTGAAATTCTCGTCCTGAAATTACCGGGTCGAGAGTAATATATGCGTTTTCAGCGACAGGGTGAAAAACGACCTTATTCACTTTGTCGTATTCTTTTCCATCTATCTTAAAAGAAATGGCATTGTCTTCTATCTTAAAAAGAATACTGGCTACATCACAAGTTGAAAAAGTTAGAGTATCAACTGCCATTTCATAATCACACATATCGGATAGAAAAGTAGTTATTTTTTTTTGTTGATCGCTCGGCAGAACAATACCGACTCTGATCTGGGGTTCCTCGTTAGGGATAACACCGGGTTTTAGCATTGTATGCACCTTTCGTTAAGACAATTATTATTGTGAAAACATTGCTTATTAATAAATAAAGTTTATTAGCAAATAAGCTGTTTAAAATAGCATATAATGTAGCCTTTTTCAATTGGAAAATGGACTATTTGACGAGATGGCTATATTAACCGGATAACAGGATAAACAGGAAAGATCTTAGACAGGATAACAGAATAAGCAGGATAGTTTTTAGACTGGATAATCCCCCTTCGTCCCGAAAATTCGCGACTTCGGGGGACAGGCAGGATAAGCATGATAGTTTTTAGACTGAATAACAGGATAAACAGGATTGGGTTTTTTCGAAAATGATATAAAGACGCGATTACCAACTTCGCCAAGGCTACGCTGGTCAAGAATCGCGTCTCTACCCCAAACCCTCTTCTTGTATATTGAAATACTTTTTCCTATTATTCCAATTATAAAGGAATTAGAAATGGATATTGCCTTAATCATCATCGGTCTTATCTTCTCGATCTTCGGTATCTTAGGTTGTTTGTTGCCAATTATTCCGGGACCGCCCTTGAGTTATATTGGATTGCTCCTTCTACATGCTGCTCCAAAGTATCAGTTCTCGTCAAAATTCTTGATCATCATGGCGATCATTGCACTTGCCGTGACCGTTTTGGATAATTTTATGCCGGCATGGAGTGCTAAACGCTCAGGTGGTTCCAAGCGAGCTGTATGGGGGGCCATGCTTGGACTGGGTGCCGGGATGCTCATTTTTCCTCCCTGGGGATTACTCATCGGACCGTTTTTGGGTGCTGTGATCGGCGAACTCAGTACAGGTAAAGGTTCTTCGGAAGCTTTAAAATCGGGGCTCAGCACATTTATTGGGTTTCTGGGCGGTGTTGTGATCAAGTTGATGGCATCGGGCGTGATGTTTTGGTATTTTATTAAAACAGTATTTTTTGCATAGTTCAACCATCATTGAAAAATCTCTAAATTATGGCAATAAAGCGGAAAAGACGTTCGGGGAGAGCGTCTTTTTCTATATATACCCGGGGAGGGTAATAGGATAATTTGTTTTCTTTTATTAGACAGTGAAACTTTTCAATAGTTCCCGAAAAAAATATAAAGGCGGCCATTTTGACCGCCTTTAAAACCCGAAAGGGTGAAGAAGGATCTTTTATTGAATTCAAGCTCATCTATGTCAAATATCTTCTGTTCGTTATTTAGACACGGGAAATAGCATAAGGTTAATATTTCTGTCAAGATTTCTGTCATGCTGAACGAAATGAGGCATCCATTCATGTCAAAGAAAAAATATTTATATCATGAATAGATCCTTCGACTGCGTTCCGATACTTATCGGAACTACGCTCAGGATGACAGATACTTTTTCAGGGATAAGGAAAAGGCGTCTGTCAACTGACAGACGCCTTTTCTATATAAACCCGGAAAGGGGGAAGAAGGATTAGCGTACGGGGAGAAACCAGGTTGCCAGTTCTACCGGGGCATCCTTATCAATGAAGGTAGCGGTTGTGATCATGCGGACACGGAGTCTGCTGTGACCGTTACCCTTTCTAAGCGAGCCACTAAAAATATTGTCATCGGCAGTCAGATCAAGACCTTGACCATCATCCAATAGGGCAAAATAACGACCGCTCGAACCAAGAACATTCACATCATCAGAACCATCGATAGCAACATAGGCTTCAGTTTCCTGAACGCCGGGGCGTCCGCGATATGAACCCCATCCCTGGTTTCCGCGAACCACTTCAAAGAGTGCTTCGGTATCATCAAAGACCAGCATGGTTGAGTCATCATCGGCATTAAGCGTGACACTTTCGATCGTGTTCATTATACCTGATGTTTCACCGCTTTCAATACTTTTGGCTGTGAGTTTCCATCTAAGGGCTGTTGAATCAGCGCCTGTGGAATCGTTTGTGCATGAATCGGCACATTTAACTTGAACGAACTGCATGTAAGAGGTCGTGGTATATTCATAGGATTTTTCCCAAACCTCAGGTGTGTCAACAATAGCGGTATCCGTTTGGTTGATGGCCATAGTACCAAAGAGTGTTTTGGTCAAGGTAACCAAGGCGGTATCATCAGAGGTGTATTCAATGCTGCGTTGAACATCAACACTATCGATGCCTTGTGTAACTTTCAGGCGTATACGACGCATATTCCGATTGCCATTGCCATTCGGACCCGGCAACGCTTTTGAAAATGAGGTGGGAATATCTATATCGATATCTTCTTCAATAACCGCATCCACATCGGCTTCAGCAAGGATCTCAGCTTCGATGAGTTCGACAAGTGTGACATTGTCATCATCATCATCATCATTGTTATTCCAACCACCGGTCAATGCACCGAAATCACAGGAACTCAGGATCAGCATTGTTACGACCATAAGTCCGATAAGTAGTTTTTTCATTTCTTTTTCCTTTATCTTTTTTTTTACTTCCATGCTAAAGACACGGTGATTTTGCATAAAGTTAATACAGAAATAAGAATTTTAATAATTATTGTATGAAAATATGCAAATGCTTTGAAAAGATATAAACGATAAGATATGAGAGATATAGGAACCCAATAAGAAATCGGAAGCAGATATTCAACTTGATATTCTAAATGTTTTCTGGTATTATATTATACATTCAAAAATAAGTAATAGGAATTAACTCATGCGACGTTTATTTATTATTATATTTTTCTTAACGCCCCTATTGGCTGTTGATACTTTAAATTGCATCGCAAACTACGAACTGACACCGCCAATGAAAGAAGGCTCCATGATGGATCCAATTGCATTGGGTGATATTAATGCCGATGGTTTTGATGACTGGGCATTTACTTTTTATGATAATAATGTGTTTTATCCAGAAGACAGTGTTCAAATATATTTTGGCTCCGATTCGATCGATTTTACGCATGATTATTCCATACAAGCCCATCGTATTGGGCCGGTCGGGGATGTGAACGGTGATGATTATGATGATATAGCCTACCTTAGGTTATATATAAATAATCGATATCATGTAAAAGAGCCCAAACTATTTCTTTTACATGGTGGTCCGTCTTTTGACTTTATACCGGATGACAGCTGTACTTTTGTAAGAGGTACTGCCTATTATGCTTACTATAGTGATATAAAGAAAATGGGTGATATCAATGGTGATGGTTATGACGATATTTGTTGTGGCCCTACTTGGGATTTAGGAAGTTATATTTCAAAGCCCTCAATGCTGCCTTCCGGGTCGACAGTGGGGAAAATGTTTGTATATTTGGGTGGTGATACACTTTCATGGTTGCCGGATACAGTATTTACACCTCCATTCGATTACCCTGATCACAGTTTGGAATTTGGATTTTACTGGGGTGATTATAATAGTTTAGGAGATGTCAATACTGATGGATATGATGATTTTTCGATTACATATTGTAATGATAGTAATTTTGGGGCTCCACCAGAAGAACAAAAATATTTAACTTACATATTTTTTGGTCATTCTTGCATTGACAGCGTTGTCAGCAGTGTTGATACATTCTTCTATGGTCGTATTCTACAAGACCTAGGAGATGTATCAAATAATAACAACAAAGCCTTCCTTTGTGATTATAGAGATAATATCGGACAGGTGATAGGCAATGGTATTGCCACAGCTGATAACATCCTTGATACAATGATTAGTTATTCGTCTATTCAAGGAATAAACCTTGCTCCAGGTGATATCAACGGCGATGATTTTGAAGACTGGATTATTATTAATGATGAATTTCAGGGTTATTATGGGAATACAACATTGGATAATATTACTGATTTTGTTCTTCCACAAGATCAAACACCGGTATATTTTGATTATACTAAGCTTATATTTCTAGGTGATATTTGTGGAGATGGATATGATAAATTGATGTTAATTATAGGAGAAAGCAATAAATACAAAATTTATTGTTACTCATACAACGCAGTTGAAACTAAGATAGCACAAGGTATTCCAAATGATCATGAGTTGTTAAATGTTTATCCTAATCCATTTAATCCCACTACGACTATTAATTATCGACTATTAGCTGTCAACAATGTTGAGCTTGCTGTCTTCGATATAAATGGTAGGTGGATTGAAACATTGTTCAAAGGTATTCAAGAAGCGGGGAGCCATAAAGTACTTTTAAATGGTAGTAATTTGTCGTCAGGAGTATATATCATTAGAATGATCGCCGGCGAACAATTTGAATCAAAGAAGATCGTACTGTTAAAATAAACTTCCATTTATATTGAATACAAACGCAGTCTTTGTGCTGCGTTTTTTTATTTCTTGGATAAGTTTATGATGATTATTATATTAAAAATAGTCGAAACGACCAGAATGGGGGAATAAATGAAAAACAGATGGCAATTACAAGAAGCTAAAGTCAAATTTTCAGCTATGATCAATGAGGCTGGCGAACATGGACCTCAGTACATTACCAAACATGGTAAAGATTCCGCTGTGGTGTTGTCAATTAGGGAATATCAGGAAATAACGAAACGTTCAAATTCTTTATCTGCATTTTTTCAGGACTCCCCTTTATATGGACTTGAGTTGGATCGAAATAAAGATTCAGATCGGGACATTGAATTATGAAATATTTACTGGATACCTGTGTAATATCAGAGCTTGTTAAAAAGAAACCTGACCCACTTGTTGTAAGCTGGATCAATTCTCAAAACGAGAGTGATCTTTATCTTTCAGTCATCACTTTTGGCGAAATTCAAAAGGGCATTTCAAAATTGGATGATGCCGTAAGAAAACATAGCATTCAACTTTGGCTGGAAGATTTGAGCGATCGTTTTTATGGGAGAATAATTGAATTGGATATTCAAACCATGTTGCAGTGGGGGCAGAATTCAGGTGAATTAAGTAAACAGGATATTAATATCCCTGCAATAGATTCACTGCTGGGCGCAAGTGCTCTATGTAATAAACTTTGTTTTGTTACTCGGAACAAGGATGATTTTAGGTTTTGCGGGGTGGAAATATTCAATCCTTGGAATGAAATTTAAAATAATATTCAACCCCGTCGGGGTTGTAAAAAAAGAAGGAAAAGCGCCTATACTATTATTGAATCCCTACGGGATTCTTTTATTTTTCACCAATATTTTATAAAATCAGAGAAGAACCCTGAAAGGGTTTAATAACAGTATAGGCGCATCCCTCACAAAAAACAACCCCAGAGGGGTTGAATAAATTCGCGTTTTTACATGTAACAAATACTGCACTCGACCAATTATAATTCATGACTGGTTAACATTATTGCGATTACCAATCACTGATTAGTTATTCATGACCGTTCCCTGTTTATCATTTTCTATTTACGAAAACAAAAATCCCCTGCACACATCACTGCCTGCAGAGGACTATCTATTTACTCGGAATATCTTTCGTTGAGATTATTCCGGATTCACACTCTTCAAGTATTTGTAAAAATCACTTTCAGTTGAAAGAATTAAACTGGTACCTGAATCCAATGCTTGTTCATAGGTTTCCATGGTCTTCATGAAAGTATAGAAATCCCGTGAAACTGCATTTTTATTGTATGCATCGTTATAGATCTTTGCGGCTTGGGCATCGGCCTTCCCCATGATCTCTTGAGCGGTACGTTTTGCTTCGGACTGGATGCGTTTCAATTCGCGGTCTTTTTCACCCGAGATTCTTGACGCTTCTCCTTGTCCCTCTGAACGATATTTATCGGCAATACGTTTCCGTTCTGTGATCATTCGTTCAAAGACAGTAGTTTGTACTTCTTTAACATAATTAATGCGTTTGATCTTGAAATCCAAGATCTCAAGACCAAGATCCTGAACGCGACCGGCAGATGCTTTAAGGATCTCATTCGCGATCATACTACGACCGTAAGTGATATCTTGAAGTGTACCGGAATCCATGTCCATGACCGGATCAGCAAGCGGTTCGCGATTGGATGTACGAACCAGTTCGATCAGATCGTGCTTAGCGAAAGCGGTCCGGGTTTCACCGTCGATGATATCATCGATACGTGACATGGCGCCGCGTTCGTCGCGAAGACGTTTGTAGTACAATAATGGATCTACGATGTGCCAACGGGCGTAAGTATCGGTCCAGATATAACGTTTATCCTTTGTGGTGACCTGATTCGATTTTCCACGCCATTCCAGAAATCGTTTATCAAAAACATGAGTGGTTTCCAGAAAAGGGATCTTGAAATGCAAACCGGGATTCAAAATTGTACGTACCGGTTTACCTAAGCGAGTAACAACAACCTGTTGGGTCTCATCTGCGATGAATAAGCCTGAAGCTACAATGATGAGCATAACGACGGCCACAACAGCAATGACAATAATACTTGTTCTTTTCATGATGGCCTCCTTAATTATCCAGGTTGAGGAGCGGTAAAACGCCGCTGCCGGTTTCGTCAATGATGAATTTTTTCGCCATGACAGGTAGAACCTTGCTCATGGTCTCAAGATAAATTCGTTGCCGTGTGATCTCGGGTGCTTTTTCGTATTCTTCTAACACCGCGATAAATCTTGCGACATCACCCTTGGAACCATTGACACGTTCGGATGCATATCCTTCGGCCTTCTGGATGGTTTGTAATGCTTCACCCTTGGCTTTGGGAATAACCTTGTTGTATTCGGACCGTGCCTGGTTGATAAGTTTTTCTTTGTCCTGTTGAGCCTGATTGACCTCGTTGAAAGATGCTTTAACTGCATCTGGCGGGTTCACGTTCTGCAGAACGACCTGTTTGATGCGAATACCGGTTTCGTATTGTTCGCACAGTTGTTGTAATTTTATTTCAACCGTCTGTGATATCTCTTGGCGGCCAACCGTAAGAACTTCGTTCAGTGTTCGATCACCCACAATTTCGCGCATACTGGCTTCACTCATATCACGTAGAGTTTGTCTGGAATTTCTCACCCTAAAGAGGTATTTGTAAGGATCCTCAACTCGGTATTGGATGATCCATTCAACTACCACAACATTTAAATCACCGGTCAACATGACCGATTCGTTGTTGAAATTGCCGCGCGAGTATTGTGAACTAACTCCGGCTTTCAATGTGCGAAAACCGAATTCTTCTTTTAGCTGACGTTCAACTGCAACCTGATAAACCTTGTCGATTACCGGGATCTTGATATGAAGGCCCGGTTCGGTAGTCTTTGTATATTTACCAAATCGCAAGATAACGCCTACATTCTCTGCCTGAACCACATAAAATCCACTCAGGATAATAATGACCACGAGTAGAATTATGCCGATATTAATGATTTTTTTGGCATTGAGTGTAACGCTATTTTTGACTTCTTCTGCGTTAACCATACTTTTCCTCCGTTTTGAGTTGTTCGTAAGAATGTAAAAAAATATTTATCAATATGATATATATTTCGTAATTTTCCCAGAATGTAACTAATGACATTATATGGAGTTCCCTTGGACCATCTTAAACGCGCTTTAGATTGTGATCGATCTGTTTTTATTCAAGCATGTGCCGGAGCGGGTAAAACCTTTGCTTTAACAAAGCGCTATGCCGCCATTTTGGATCGCTTTGCGCAAGAAGCGGCAAACGGTGCGATCGATGAGCGGATAGACCATAAGAAGATCCTGGTCATCACCTTTACAAAAAAAGCCACCGGTGAGATGAACGAGCGCATTTACAAAGATGTGAATGTTCTTCTTTCAGGTCGTGAATTGGATGATATGAAAGATCAAATTCCCGGTTTTTGTCCAACCTTGAGAGCGAATACAGATCCAAACATTCAAAAATATACTAAAAAGTTAAAAGATACTTTTTCCCAGAATTCCATTTCAACCATTGATAGCTTCTGTGCCGGTATTTTGAGAGAGTTTGCGCATAAAATTGATCTTGATCCTCAATTTACTTCTCAGGATGATGCCGAATCAAAAAAACTACTGGATGAAAGCCTTGAAAAATGGTTAAGACAAAAAGTGAGCGATGATCCCAAAAATTTTGATGTTTTGTTAAAGGACATGAGTTTTTATCATATTCGCCAGGCTATCAAAAAACTATATCGCAGTCGCGAAGTACTTGATACTTATACAAACAATATTGAGAATATGACTGCGGAAGATATTTGGCAGGATTGGTTGTTCCGCTACACACCACAAGGCGATATTGAAACACTGGTCATTGCTTTTGAAAATCTCTGGCGTGATGCACAGGATAATTGCAAAGAGCAAAAGGATGCACTTTATATTTTGCTCAAAGAAATGCACGATGATCTTGAAAAGATTCGCTCAATACAATTACCACTTGAATTCAGGGCGGCATTTTTAAGTGAAGTAGTTAATCGCAAGAAAGGTTTTATCAAAGATAATGGTGAGTATCGTAAAGATCCTCCCGGAAATAAGGGAAACTGGAAAAATGGTAAAGATCTCGCAATAGATTGGTTTGACTTACTAAAAACCATAGATCCCAAAGAGATCAAACAGACTCCCGGTCCAAACGACAAAAAGATCATTCCTCTCCTAAAAACATTGATCGCACTCTATCGGAATTTTAACGACTATTATTTTGAGATTAAGAAACAGCGAAATGTGCTGGATTTTTCGGATGTTATAATCAAAACTCACGAACTCTTAAGCTGTGATGCTGATATATGCAAGCAAATCGCGAAGAGATACCGTCATATTATGCTAGATGAATTCCAAGACACCAACCCACTTCGCTGGGATATCATTAGAATGATTTTTAAGTCCGCTGACAACGCAAAATTATTTATTGTGGGTGATCGGAAACAATCCATTTTCCGTTTTACCAATGCAGATGTCACAGTTATGAATGATGCACAAAAACTTGTTGATGGACTTGAAAGTGAAATTCTCGATTTCAATGACAATTATCGTTCCAGTGAGGAGTTTGTCGACAAAGGTATTAACGATCTGATCAAAAAGATCATGCCATCAAATGACGATGAAAGAGAAGCTTACGAAGCCTCATTTGAGCCCACTGAAGCAAAAACAAATACTGAAAATATTTCTCCTTCGGTAGAAGTACACTGGTGTTCAGCCTTAGATGACGATAGCGATGATTATCTTCCGGCGCTTCACGCCGCGAAGCAGGTCAAGCGCTTATTGGATAAATACGAGAATAGCTCGATTGATCCAAAGGACGGCGGACCGCTGATCGGTGTGATCTTGAGACGCTTTACAAAAATATCGGATTATCTGCAGGCATTCAGAAAACTTGATATTCCCATCTCCATTATCGGAGGTAAAGGCTTTTATAAGACACCTGCGGTGAGGGATGTTTTTCATTTTCTATCCGTGTTGGATAATCCTTACGATAATCATGCCTTAACCGGTTTACTGCGTTCGCCTTTTATTGCACTTTCAGATCCCAATATCCATTTACTGAGTCATCGGGACAAAAACACACCTCTCTTTGAGGTCATGAAAAAACATACATCTTTACATAAAGCACGAAATTTGATTGAGACATGGATACAATCTTCCGGTATAATACCTCTAGATGAATTGATAGCTCAAATTCTTGATAAGGAAAATCGAGAATTAGGATATGTCAGTGAACTTATGCCGGAGCAACAGTTGGCGAATTTAGATAAAGCCATCAACATCATTCGCGGGATGCAGCGGAGTGGGTGTTCTTTGAGAGCTATTCGCGAATTCTTTACTTATCAAATATCTCAAGAAAGCTCTGATGCTCAAGCTATTTATCCGGGTTCAGCAAAAGTCCATATTTTGACCGCACATAAAGCTAAGGGACTTGAATATCCCATTGTCGTTTTGCCTGAGATGAATCATGGCGGAAGATCGACGAACGATAATATTCGCCTGGGACGAACAGGGGAAAATGCCGAGATAGCTCTTTCATTGTCAGATAAAGACAAACCCGGTTTGCTTTTGCGATTAAAAGAGATCGCCAATAAGGAAGAGGAAGCTGAAGATAAACGGGTTTTTTATGTCGCATTGACCCGAGCTAAGCATAAGGTTTGTTTTCTTGGGGAAGAAAAAGACAAGGCAGGCGAAAAAACCTGGTGGAATAAATATGTTTTACTACCCAAAGAATTGAAAATAAAAGAACCCGAAAATTGGCCGCCAGACGAAATTCACCAACACCTAGCTGAGGATATGGTTTTTGACAATAGACAAGACGATATCGAAACGAAAGATTGGATCGAAGCACCTGAATTCAAGAGTAGGGGAAACTATCTGTATCGCACACCTCATGATCTGATGGGTGATAATGAAGAGTATGAGATCCCTACAACAAAAGAAGGACTTGGAACCGCCCTTGGCTCACTCTACCATTATTGTGTAGAACAGGCCTGGTTTGATATTACTACTTGTAAAAAAGAAATTGATGATCAGATTCTGAATTATTTTTCAGATGTAAATAAGGATAAGCTGATCGCTAAAGTGGATGCTTTACTGCAAACGACCCGTGAGCATCCGATCTACGATATTTTAAATGATCCATCGGTTGAACAATATCGCGAATTAAAAGTAAAGGCCTGGTTGGGAAAAGATAGCGATTTAGTTCAAGTCAATGGTACTATCGATTTGCTATTCCAAAAGGACGGCCAATGGGTGATCATCGATTTTAAAACCGACAGCAGTACACGACGACTCGATGCTTACAAAAAACAGATCCAAAGCTATCAATGGATGCTCAAACAAGTATACCATATTGAAGCACAAGGAAAGATCTTTTTTGTCTCACTGAATGAGATGGTGGATGCCTTTTGGGAAGATTCCTATTTTGATGATTTACCGATCGGCAGCGGATATAGTCCCATATTGCCCGGGTCGAATTTTGATGTTGATCCGCTGGTTAAAAAGATAAATGAAGGTGAACATCTTTTATTCTGTGCATCCGCACACCATGAAGAACAGATTTACCTTGGACTTGCGACGGCGGGCTGTTTGCGTCCGGATATTACGATTACTACACTCAGCAAGTGGGTAAGATCTTCAAATGTAATTTGCACTTCTCAAGATCGCTTGCGATTGATGATCCAAAAATCTAATGAGAATTTAAAGCAAGGGACTGTTGATTTTCTAGCCAAAGCGATCAAAGACTATGAGCTGAAAAAAGGTGAAATTCGCAGTGAGTTCAGACAAGAATACCGAATAATATTATCCGATGAAAATTATAAAGCGGCGAATAGTCCCTATGTAAATATTCAAGCTGGCGATCAGCGGATCGGTTTTATTAACTTAGCCCCTTTGGCACCGCTTGAGTTTGAGCTTGTTAAAAAACTAAGATCGCAAACGGAGTGCTTTGACTGTTCACTTATACCCGAAAAGGAAGAAAGCGAAGTAAAATATATTGAAGCTTTCTCGCCGAGAGAAGAAGTCATGGCCATTGCGCAACATATCAAGAACAATATAGAGCCGGGTGATGATATTTTGATCACTGTCTCAAGTATGGAAAAATACGCGCCTCATCTTCAACGCATCTTCCCGCAACTGGGTTTACAGGTTCGTTTTATTGGTCCAAAATCATTACTTGAATCACCCTGTACGTCGTTGCTTCTTGATGTAATGAAAGTATGCAAAATGTCTAACCCTGATTGGCAAGATCTTGCACCCGTTTTATTGCATCCCTTGCGCAGACCGGATCGCGAACTATTGCTCCATGATAAAATTGTTCGATCCCATCCCGTTGATGAACACAAATTACCTTTTGGCGCTCGTGAATTTATAAATGATTATCAATACACGGATGTAAAACATTTAAAAGATAAAATTGATCTTTTTATTAAAGATTTGAATATTTCCTCCGATACTGAGAACAAGGCTTGTGCAAAGTTTGTTGATATGCTTGATGAGCTTATCAAGGACCTTGACCTAATCTATCATGAACTTGATCTCTTCAGGATCTATCAGGAAATGCTGGTTCGTATCAAAAAAGAAAGTATTCCAAGAAGGGATCAGGCAAATGGTATCCCGGTTGTCGGATTTCTCGACAGCTTGGGATCTGTCCCGGATAAACTATATGTCATGGGTATGGTCGAGGGTGATATTCCGCGTCCTGAGAATGAGAATCCATGCTTCATTTCAAAAGAAGCCTTTTCACTTGAATTGAACCGTCATTTTATAAAATACTGGCAGTCTCTGGGAAATCGAGTGATCTATTCATCATCACAACATGCCGAAGATGGTGGCGACCAAAATCGTTCGTCCTTCCTTGAAGGTCTTCCTTTAGATTATATTAAGGTGGAGAAAGGAATAAGACGCGACGCTTTACTTCAATACGATAATTGCCTGATAAATAATGCAGATATACCAATAATAGAAAGGCATAATGAGATCGTTTCAGCTGAAAAAAGGAAATATTCGGGTTGGGTCGATGAGGCTGTTAAAGAGTTCGATCTGGCGGTGAGCTCTATTGACACTTTGCTGGCTTGCCCTATGAAATTTTATTACGACAAGATACTGAAAGTAGCTTCTATAGATGAGGATGAAGGACTTTATTGGATCCTAAAAAGAGGAAATGTCGTCCATAAGATCATGGAATACTTTGGAGAAGAAGGCGGTTTTTCCCTAAGTCTTGATGAAGCAATAAAGCTTTTTGAAAAAATCATTCAAACTGTTTTTATAGAAGAAAAAATAGACCCCGATGATCCTTTTCAGATAGATCAATTCAGAAACTATATTCGTGATCTGAATGAAAATTCAGAATCCAATTGTCTAGTCAAGATATTGGAAGAAAATCAAAAAGAACTTGAGGGTTACGATCATATCGAAACGGAAAAACCTTTTAACGATCTTGAATTATCTTATGATGATATAAAGATTAATTTAAAAGGCAGGATCGACAAGTTGATGATCGATGAGCTAGGAAAACGGCTTGTGGCAAGTGATTACAAGACAGGTAATATCAAAACCAATAAATTAGCCAAGATGATGTTTTCTCAGCTTTACCTATATTTGAAAAAGTGCAAAGAAGATCACCCCGATCATGAGTTGATGGCAGTTTATGAACAAATAAAAGATTGGGACAATACTAAGATTATCAAATATGACACCCTGGAAGGGACATTTGTTCAACAAAAATCGAAAAACCATTTTAATATTGAAGAATTTGAATCCTACCTTGGCGATCTTTTTAATCAGATTAGCGAGGGAAAGTATTATATTACAAGCAGACCATATAAAGATGCCTGCGATAATTGCCCGCATGCAGGACTATGCCGCAAAGACAGTCGCTTAAAGATCAAGGAGAATTAAAATGAATGAATTTTTAGTCAAAGAACTCGGACGGGTGTTCGATGAAAAAAAACGTGCTGAATTAACGGTTGAAGATATTAAAAAATGGATCCGTCGGACCCGCATTAAACAAATACTTTTTATCTTCTTTGAATCTGTTATTCTTCTTGGTTTCGGACTCGGAAACCTTCTCAATAACCCGCCTCTGTCATTTCCCTTCGCTCTTGGTGTGCTTTGCCTCGTGGTTTGGCCATTTCTTGCCATCAATATTCATCGATATCTCAAAAAGCTTGAGTATAAAGATGAAAATTTGGAAGAAATTCTTAAACAGTTAAAAACTTATAATGAATAATGAATAACTAAGAGCTTGATATATTATGAAATTATTAGATAGAGTGTTTAAAGTTTTAATTTCATGTATATTATTATTTGGATTAGTTTTTTCAGAACATTTGCCTAACTATATTGGATTAAATGTAGGCATTAATTATCCGTCGATAAATGATTTAAATGCAGAAAAGTTTTCCCCAAACATTTCTGTATTATATGGTTTAACAGTAAATTGTAATATTTCAAATAGAAATAGTGATTTTGAAAAAAATCATTTATAGATATTCATTTTATGTTGATGATATTGTTGTTTATGGAAATGATTTTGAATTATGTAAAATTTACTCAACAAAAATATTGATGGGGATAAATTATTACTTTATTTCTCTCGAATTTTAAGGAAGTTAAACGATATGAATAATTTAATGAGTAAAGATATTCATCTGAACTTAGAGATGGAAACTTCAATTAAATTGATAAAAATTGGTCTTAAAGAGTATCAAAACATATCGATGTCTAATGATTTCTATTATATACCATTTCAATTATTGTCTAATGGTATTGAAAGATTAATGAAGTGTTATTTATGTTTGGGATATCATGAAAATAACAATAATTATCCAGATATTAAAATTTTAAGGGATTTGGGGGTAAGATTGGGCATGATCTACTAGATTTAAAATCTACAATAAGTAGTGATTATTTTAATGATTCATCAAAAGCACTTAAAGATGACAGGAAGTTTATTGAATTTAATCCAGAATTAGAAATTATTATTAATTTACTTTCCGAATTTGGGAAGTATGCTAGATATTATAATTTTGATATCATTACTTCAGCAAAGAAAGCAAGTATTAATATAAATGAAAAATGGAGTGAATTCGAAACTGATATTTCTCAAAAATTAAAAAAAAGTGATATACCATTAGAGTTTTCATCTGTCCAAAAATATATTATAGTAAAAATTGAACGATTTATTCGAGCCTTATGTAGACAATTTACTTTAGGGGAATTAAGAAATAAAGCAAAATCACTATCTTCATATTATTCTGATTTTTTAAAACTTTCAGATTCCGATCTTGGATTAACCAAGTATTAAATATTAAAAAAGAGTTTTTTACTTTTAGCAAGTTTTGAATAGCTACTTATTAAGGGTTTAGATTATTTCTTGTGGTTTTAACAATTGAGTGAAGAATTTTAACTATTTCGGTACAATCGTTCAAAAGAGAATCCCAATCGCCATCATAACTTTTAGTTTTTATAACTAACTTAATCCAATATTCGGTTTCTTTTGCTTCTTTGAGGGCAATATTCATTTTTGAGAGAAAATCCTTTTTACTTTGGCCGTATTCTCCTTCAATGACATTTGCTCCTATACTTGTACCTGATTTTAACAATTGATTCGAAATAACAAATTCTTTTTTCGATTGCAAAAGATTGCAACATTTAACAATTCTTTCAGAAAAACAAAAAGTTTTATCGGCAATAATGCTCGTCCCCATATGCCCCCAATTTTATCTAGGAAATGTGTGTTTCCCGTTTTTAGTTATTCGTTATTAACTATTCATTAAACTTATTTCACCAATACCAGCTTTTTTACCTGGCTCAATCCGGCAAAACGTAACTTGCAAAAATAAACACCAGAAGGGTAATTTGCCGCGTTCCATGTGTAGAAATATTTCCCCGCATTATAGTGTTCATCAATGAGGACATCAATGCATTTTCCGTTAATATCATAGACGGTCATGTTAATATCGTCCGAAAAAGGCACATTAAAGCTTATAGTTGTCTGAGGATTAAATGGGTTGGGGTAAGCAGGGTATAGTTCAAACTCATTGGGGATATGTCCAAAAATATCTTCTACAGATACCTCATTCGCAGATTCAAAGAAGTCAACAATACGACTCATGAGATCACTTCGCTTATCCTCACCCTGTATTGTTTCAAAAGGAAAGCCCAAAGAAATAACTTTACCTGTGTCGCTTGACGTTCCAAAAGGTCCCACATAGCCAATGCCGGCGTAAACTGTACTGGAGTAATGTAAAATAAATTTTGACCCCGCATTGGAAATAATGATATCCGGATAATCTTCTTGGTAAAGTGCCGATGGTCCACCATAACTAAAAGATAGACTTTCAAAGCGCGTATTGGTCCGACCATAAACGCTTAAGTCATTCGAATCATCTCCCAGATAACGTGTTTTAAGGTAATTGTTATAAAAACTTTTATCACTACTTGAGCCTTTGTAGGAGAGATCATAACCGATTTCCGATCCACTTACGAATAAGTAACCACCTTGTTCAAGAAAGGTTTTTACTTTAGCTTGTTCCGTGGAACTGAAAGTTTCGTCTGAGGTACTTTCATCACCACAAAACCACAGAGCACAATCATAATCAGCAAGAATAATATCACCATCGATAATCGCCTGATTATCACAGGTAGTATATCCCCATGTTTGCGGAAGAGCATTTGCATAGTACCCCGAAATAGCATGATAGGGAAGATTCCACCCTTGATCATTTGAAACACGATCGTAGCCATCAACGATAAGAGCAAATTTATTTGCTGTGCTTTCTTTCATGTAATAGGTATCGGAAGTGTCACCTGTTGCACCATCATGAAAGGGTACTAGTCTTACCGAACGTTGACAGATACAATCTATCGCTTCAAGCCTAATTATTGTCGAGTCGACAGGGTAGATTAGGTTGTTCCGCCCACTTTCACCATCATTGAATTCTTCGATCAGCAATACTGAATCGATGTTATTTGTATAATCCCATTTCAATTCCCAACTCCCGCTTTCATCATGTGTGATTGAATGGATCCGCGGTTGGTCGGGTAAATTATCAAAGACCCGAACCGCTGCGTTTGCAACTGCTTGGCGGATGGACGATACGCTCGTAGCATCGTCGGGATAGACTCGGTTGGTTAACAAGACAACAAAGAGTTTCCTAGTAGGGTCCATAAACGCAGAGGTGCCTGTGTAACCTGTATGTCCATAATTCAGATCTGACATAAGAGACCCTGCAGATGAGCCGTTGATACCCCATCCGTAGGCGCGGCTACCGGCGGAGGATTGGAGCGTTGTAAAAGGCACAACAGTTGTGGAATCGACATATTTGATTTCATCAAGAGTTCCTTGGTTCAACATAAGTTGACAAAATTTTGCAAGATCGCCGCTGGTTGAAAAAAGTCCGGCATTTCCCGAATAACCGTCTAATCCGGCCGCCAACGGATCATGAACCGTGCCCTGAAGAGAAGTCGCGGTAGGCAAACATTCCGGATGCAAGGAATCCGCTGGACAGAACATACTGCGTGTTAAACCCATGGGATCGGTATATATCTGTTTGTAGAATTCCCACATCATCATACCGGTCGCTGCTTCAACAACTCGCATATTCATTATAAAATTCAAACAGCTATATTTATAGGTTCCCAATGATTGCGTCATGCTGATATTATATATTTTACTTAGAGTCGCCGAGCGTGTTGAGGCGGCAGATGTGTAAGCCGGCAGACCGCTGATGTGCATGAGCAAATGTTTGATCTTGATAACACCTTTTCCATTATTATTAAATTCAGGTATCCAATCTTTTACATAATCTTCTGCTGAAACCAGACCCGAATCAATACACTTCATCATACACATGGAAGTGGCAAAAACTTTGGTACAGGATGCCAGATCGAAGAGAGAAAGTGTATCCACGACAGTTGAAGCGGCATCATAGGTAAAATGTCCGTAAGCTTTATGGTAAAGTAAACTGTCAGCAGTACCAACCGCAACCGTAGCACCGGGAAAAATATGGTTTTGGATGGCATTTTCTATAACTATATCGATTTGTTCGTAGGGATTTGCAAACAACAGGGATCCCATAGTTAAGAGTAACATAAAATATCGTTTCATAATACACCCCCTAAAATTGTTTAGTTTATTTCACCCGATTTTATAAAGAATTAAAATCAAAACAAAGGAATTCTCTTTGGAAACACCATAAAGAATAAGCATGAAATTATGGATCATGGGTAAAAGGAAATATTTTCAATTATCCTTTTATTATTTCTTTTTCTCAGGATTTTCTGGCACAAAAATTTTCTCAATACCAATGTTGAGGTCCTTTTCATTCTTGAGAAGCTCAACGCTTTTTTTGACAATGTTTTCTTCATATAAAACCAAGCTCAAATACAGCAAAAACATAGTCACAGTTGCTATGAACCATATCTCAAAGATGCCCGACATACCAAAGATAAGTACACTTAAGAAGCCACCACCAACGATCACATACTGCCAAATCGCAATGATCGTCCGGAGCCGAGGATTTTCTTTACTGATATATCGAAGAAAAGGCTGTAATCCAAGGATCAGAAATAGTGCGTAATTGATCGCGATCAGAACGTGAACAAAATGCCAAAAAGGAAAAGTATCTTTAATGGCCGGAATAATGGCGGTCAAGACTAAGGCGATCGAGGCATAAACGGTAAAAGTATAAGAACGCTTTTGTTTAAACTGTTCAAGACGGAAAAGAGTGACACAGGCGGTTTGGATTGCAACACCGGCAATAACGGCCCAAATAATGAACACCTCTCTGTAAGTGAAAAAATTTCCGATGTTACTTAAAGTATATTTAAACGGATTTTCAAGCGTTCCGTAAATGACTGTCATGATCAATGTGATGATAAGGCCGCTCATAACGATCATCCTGTTTCGCCGCTGTTTATATAGATCACATATAACATTTAGATGAGTTTTACGAAAAGCAGGATCGAATATCTTACTTTCATCCATCTTTTCTTCGATACAATCAGTTTTCTTCTTGTTCTGCGGTTTGTTCATTTCGTTCCATTTTTTCAATTTGTTCAGTAAAAAGTATCCAACATAAATAGATCAGCAGTGTTCCCAGTCCCATGAAGAACCATAACTCGAATATCCCGGTTTGGCCCTGGATCAACAAGGATGACATGCTTCCACATAAAATGATCAATTGCCAGTTTCTTAGCAAGACTTTTATTCGCGGTACTTTTCTTGCCAACCAGACAAAGAATGGGTGCTGGGCAGTCAGCATGGACATTACATAAAAAAAGGTTGTCCATTTATGCAGGACATGCCAAAAATGAAGCTCTTCTTTTATCGAAGGAATAATAGCTGTAATGATCAGAAAGAAAGAGGACAGCACTAAAGCCAAGTATCCCCATTTTCTTGGATAGCCGGTGAGTTTAAATATGAGGATAGTCGCTGTGTGAATACAAATACTGATCACGATCGCCCAGATAATATATAATCCACGATAACTGAAATAATTGCCGATGCGGCTGAAAGTATTTATAAAAGGATTTTTTAGAGTGCCGTAAAAGGTAGTGACCAATACAGCTATTATCAGCAACACGATTGCCCAAAATCTTTCCTGCCGTAGACGTTCAGCCACTTGAAAAGAAAGTGAAAGATCGCTTTCGCGGCGGATCGTAGATATTTTGCTTTTTTTTCCATTCTGAACCTCTGCCTTTATATAATAAAATATTTGAGGGAGAAATTCAAGAAGTGAATAAAATTGAAAATATTGTTTCTGTAGAGACGCAAAATCTTGCGTCTCTATAAGTATTAAAAATTATTTTGAATTCAATTTTTTGTTTTTTTCGCTTTTATACCATCAGATATTGCGTAGGGCAGATAGGCGATAACAAAAAGCAACAGCGCGACACCCACCAATGATAAAATATACCACGGCCAAGGACCCAAGAGATCAATGAGCGAGCCACCGAGACGGGCAAATTTCAAGAACATATAATTTGCATCCGGATGTAAATAATTGATAGGAAAAATTAGTACTGCCAAACCAGCGGTAACCAACATTACTTTGGGGATAGATGACCAACGGGGTCGCATCTTGAGAATAATAACTGCGTATAAAACACCTACGATCTCTATTGTATGAGCAGTAAAAAAAGTAATGGCCAAAGGATGTGGGAAAATATAACTCAGATCTGGAGTCAGTAAGGATTGTGATGCACCACAAAGAGCCCAAAAATAAGCTAGATTAAAAGCCCATTGCTTGCGAGTGATCAACAAAATACCTACCATGATCATGCCGAAATTACATAAATGAAGAGGTAAACTGGTCGCAAGCGGGAGACCGAGAACAAGGCGTAAAACAGGTATCTCTAAAAAGAGATGGACAAGAGCAATAATACCCAGGACGGTGGCAACTTTATTGGCGCGTTCTTTGTCAAAAGTCTTTTTTGCAAAGATCAAAAAAGTAGCACTAACCAGTAAAATGACTAAAAGATAAATAAGATGATCCCGGCCAAACATTGGAATAGTATTTTCATAACTGAGCTGAGCGAGTCGTTCTCTCCACATGGGTCTCTCCGTGTGTGTAAGACGAGTAGAGTATTGAAAGTAGTTATTGAAGAGACGCCACGCATGGCGTCTGTACTATATTTTAAATACTCAAATTCTTCTAGCTGTTTTTGTCAGTGCCCCTGTGTAATAAGCATTGACAAATGATTATATGTTTTTATATGCATTTACTTCATATTCATCGAAAGTCTCAACATCATTGATCGGACGGTTTGGGATAGTGATCCCGTAAACGTCACAAATGTTTTGATGTGTGATACGTTCAAGTAAAGTTGGTGTTGCACCCTTGTCCCTCAGTCTTTTCAGTAATCGAGGTATGATCGGAAAGCCCGGGATCCCAGAAGCATATGGGGGTTCGAGTTTTTCTGATATTCGATGAGGGGCGTGATCCGTTTCGATCCAATCAATACGCTCATTCAACAGCATCTGACATAGTGTGTCACGATCTTCTTTGCTTCTTAAGGGCGGATTTATTTTTAAAAGAAGACCATCATTTTCCTTCATCATCATGTCGTACAATAAAATATGATGAGGTGTTACACCACAAGTAAGCCGGAAACTTACATGTTCTCTGGCTTTTTCAAGAACTTCCACACTTTCGGGGAGCGAGATATGACAAACGTGTAGAATTCCAATAAATCCTGCTTTATCGGCAAGACCGATCATATTTTTTATGGAATTGATCTCTGCAATGGGTGGTCGTGCTTGAGTATGGGTAATCGGCTTTTCAGGGTCCCATAATTCTGGTATGAAATCCGATTCATTTTCGCAATGGATAGCCAGCACACCGGAATATTTTTCTTCAGCTAAAGTTTGAAATACTATTGATTGTGAAGCTGTATCCGGTATACTGAGATCGCCGGTTGATTTTCCGGCAAAAAGTTTTAATCCGACTACTTGGTCAAATTCACGTGTGCAAGCGACCGCTTCACTGATCTGTTCCGGATCGGATGTGATGCCGCAATATATACCGTAAAACACAGGAGATTCTGCCCTGTCGGCACAATCCAAACGCCGCAAAATATGTTCTCGCCTTAAAAGGGGAGGAGATGTATTTGGCATATCAAAAACTCCGGCAATTCCAATACGTTCGGCAACAAACAGTCCGTGCCGGATGGTTTCTTTATGCTGTAGTTCTCCATCCCGGAGATGTACGTGAGGATCTATCATACTCGTAACTCGTAACTCGTGATTCGTAACGCGTAACGCGTCACATTCAGTAATGTATTATGCACTATGGGGTAAACAGAAAGCAAGTAGTAAGTAGGTACCTTTGACTAAGCTTCTTAAGCTCTTATCTTCTCAACTTCTCTTTTTCTCAGCGCCCAGTGCTCAGCGCTCATTTCTCAGCGCCCAGTGCCCAGTGCTCATTTCTCAGCGCCCAGCGCTCAGTGCTCATTTCTTTATTTCAACTGTCCAACCGAAGCGATCTTCGATCTTACCGTATTGAATTCCCAATAACTCGTCATAGATCTGTTTGGCATAAGGACCTACAGAATCATTGTTGATAATGATATCTTTGCCGTCATCATAACCAATTCGACCGACAGGTGCAATGGTTGCAGCGGTTCCTGTTCCAAAGCAATCCTGAAGTTTTCCACTGTTGGATGCTTCAATTATTTCATCCAGTGAAATACGACGTTCTTCAACTTTCCAACCGAGATCACGAGCAATGTGTAAAACACTTTCACGGGTGATCCCTGCAAGAATTGTGCCTTGGTCCAGCGTCGGCGTAATGAGTGTATCATCGATCACGAACATCATATTCATTGTACCGACTTCATCGACATATTTATGGTCTTTATAATCCAGCCACAAGATCTGTTTATAGCCTTTTTCCTGGGCTTTTTTGGCCGCATAAAGCGACTGAGCATAGTTTGCCGCAGCTTTTACATGGCCGGTGCCACCAATTGCTGCACGAGTAAATTCTTTCGTTGCATAAATGCTCAGGGTTTGCAGATTTTTGCCATAATATGCATCTACAGGGGTCATGATGACCATGTAGCTATAAGTATCACTGATCTTGACACCCAGTGCCGGGTCCGTAGCAAAAATAAATGGACGAATATATAAAGAGGAGCCCAAATGTGAGGGTGTAAAATCTTGATCCATCGTTACCAATTCGATCAATTCTTTTAGTGTTTTCTCTTCGTTCGGCATTTCAGGAATAGCCATACGTTCAGCTGATCGGTTAAGGCGTGCAATATTTTTTTCGGGACGGAATAAGCGTACGATACCGTCGTCACCACGAAAAGCTTTCATGCCTTCAAAGATACTTTGCGCGTAATGAAGCGTTATGTTAGCCGGCGAGATAAGAAAATTCTCATAAGGAACGATCGCCGATTCACCCCAGGTCTTATCCCCGTAAGTTTTTACAAGCATATGGTCAGTGTAGTGTTTGCCGAATTTCAGATCACTAAAATCAATTTGTGATAGTTTAGTAATGGGCCGTTTGGTTACTTTCATGATTCACCTCATTTATTAAGAAATTTATATATGCGCTGATAAATGTCTTCACAATAACACGGATCGGTGTGAAAATCCTTCCCATCCGTTTTAATGACCAGTACAGGAATTTCCTTACTGACAAGAAGCTCATTGATCCATCGGTCGTAATAAATATTTAGAAGATGCAGATATTCAAGATCGAGACTTTGTTCATAATCGCGTCCGCGTTTTTTAATACGGGAAATAAGTGAATCGGTCGAGGCTTGAAGATAGACGATCAGATCGGGAGGACGCAAATAGGACGTCATTTCACCAAATAATTCCTGATAGTTCTCCCAGTCGCGGTCATCCATATTTTTCATATCATGAATACTTCGTGCAAAGATATTGGCATCTTCATAAATAGTACGGTCTTGAACAATGGTATTGCTCAATTGCTGGATCTGTTTTTGCACCTGAAATCGTTTTGAAAGGAAGTAGATCTGCAGATTAAAACTCCAGCGAAGCATATTGCCGTAGAAATCTTTCAGGTAGGGATTATCAAGCACAACTTCATAATGTGGATCCCAACCAAAACGTTCACAAAGCATGTTTGTGAAAGTTGTTTTTCCCACGCCGATATTTCCGGCAATTCCGATAAAATGATGTTTCATAAGTGTTGTCAAAATTTACTTCTGAATGTAGTGAAAAAATAGCAAAGGCAAAAGGGGAAAAACAAGAATGCGAAAGACAGAAGCCGGAAGCAAGGAGCAAGAATGAAGAAATTATCGTAGGGGCGACTCTGGAGTCGCCCGGGGGGTACGAGGGAGGCTCCATCCTTCGCTAAAGCTATGGATGGCATGCGAGAGCCTCCCGTACATTATCATGAAAATGAAATATAAATAATTTATAATATTATTAAGGTAGGCGAGAGCTGTTCATTAGAAAGAGAAAGGTTGAGATGATAAGAAAGAAACAAGTCACAAACTCCAAGAGACAATGAAGAGGGTCAAGAAGAGAAGAAACGATGAACGATAAACTATAAATGAAGAGAATATTCGTATTAACTCTGACGAACTTGTCGGGTGAAGCCCAAAGGGCAAACGAAGCGGAGATATCTATTCATGCGAGGAAATAAGGTTGAGGAATATTTTATAGTATATATTAAAAATGTGACGCACATCATATCTATGAGCACCCATCGAAATATTATCAAAACATCCCGTATATTTCAGATACGAAAAGGAGCTGTGTGATGAAAAATGAAATAATATTGTATCGTTCGAATGAGCTTCCATCGCGTATTGAAGTGAAAATTAAAGACGAAACCGTATGGTTGAATAAAGAACAAATGAGCTTGCTTTTTGGGCGCGAAAGAACTGTAATCGGCAGACACATTAGTAATATTTTTAAAGAAGGAGAATTACAAAAAGAACTGGTATGTGCATATTTTACACATACCACTCAACACGGTGCAATGAAAGGGAAAACACAAACTTTAAATGTTGAGTATTATAATCTTGATGTAATTATTTCAGTTGGATATAGGGTTAAATCTATGATGCATATCACACATATTGTCATCTGTCGAAATATCGTTTAAATATTTTATATATTTCAGATACGAAAAGGAGCGATGTGATGAAAAACGAAATAATATTGTATCAATCGAATGAACTTCCTTCGCGTATTGAAGTGAGAATTGAAGATGAGACAGTTTGGTTGACCCAAGCACAAATGTCTCATTTGTTTAAAACGACAAGAAATAATATTACGCTTCATATCTCAAATATTTTTAAAGAAAAAGAGCTTGTTAAAGATTCAGTATGTAAGGATTCCTTACTAACTGCTCCCGACGGGAAAAAGTATAAAACTAAACTATATAATCTTGATGTAATTATTTCAGTTGGATATAGGGTAAAATCCAAGCAAGGCACTCAGTTTAGAATCTGGGCGAATAAGGTGCTTAAAGATCATTTATTGAAAGGTTATTCTTTCAATCACAGAATAAACCGGATAGAGGGTCGGGTTGAAATACTGAACGACAAAGTTAACGGTATCGATTTGCAAATTAGTTCACAAGCTTTACCTGCGCAAGGTGTGTTCTTCAATGGACAGATATTCGACGCTTATACGTTCGTTTCCGATTTAATAAGAAAAGCTAAAAGTTCTTTGATCTTGATAGACAATTATATTGACGATACCGTATTAACGCATTTTATAAAGCGGGAAAATGGTGTTGAATTTACAGTTTATACCAAATATATCTCCAAACAACTGAAGTTGGATATTGAGAAACATAACTTGCAATACCAACCCGTTAAAATTTGGAAGTTTGATAAAGCGCATGACCGTTTCCTGATCATTGACCAAAAAGAGATTTATCATTTCGGAGCCAGCTTAAAAGATCTTGGTAAAAAATGGTTTGCGTTTTCAAAACTACATATCGATCCGCTTTTTATTCTTAAAGAAATCCAAACGAATGACTTCGATGCAAAATGACCTTCTCTTCAAAAATCGATCACCACATTGTGTGGTTTAATAAAGAACACCTTTAAGCGGAATTAGTTGGCAGAAGGCAAAAGTATAAAGGCAAAAGAAGAATCAAGAGACAAAAGCCAAGAATCAAGATGGAGTAAGAAGCCGGATTACCGTAGGTAGTAAGAACTTTGCGGAAATCAGAAAAATCAATGATCAACGATCAGAAAGTAAAATAATTGAGAGGTGTAGGGAATAGGCATGCCTATTCTAAAAGCCGGAATCAAGAAACAAGGGAAAAAATTGATCAATTATTGTGACCTGTGTTACATATCCTTTGCGCGAATTTTTATTCAATGCAAAAAATGATTATTTTTCTAAATGAAAAGCAGAAAAACAATCCGTTTAAAAGGATATGATTATTCAAATGATGGATGGTATTTTGTGACGGTAGTGACTCAGGATCGTTTATATTTATTTGGAAATGTCATTGAAAAGAAAATGATTTTGAATGACGCAGGAATAATGATCAAAAAATGGTATTATTTATTAGAAAATAAATTCAAGCATATTAAATGTCACGAATGCATTATCATGCCCAATCATGTTCATTTCATTATTCAAATTCTCCCTAATTCAAAATTCAACGCCAACGTAGGGGCGGACCCATGTGTCCGTCCTGAACAATATGAATGCCATTCATTATCTTGCATCATGCAATGGTTCAAAACAATGACCACAAATGAATATATCAAAGGCGTTAAAAAGAAAGAATGGCGAAAATTTAATAGAAAATTATGGGAAAGATCATTTATAGACAGAATCCTGCGAGAATATGAAATTGAAAGAACAATAAATTATATAAAAAACAATCCCCGGAATTGGAAAAAATAAATATCCGGACGAAAAATTTTAAAATGACGGACATGTAAAATATTTAAAAATACCATGCGACGGACACATGGGTCCGTCCCTACATTGATCATATTAAAATAGATAAATATATTATCATGCCGGATCATATTCATGGGATTATAAGGATTTTGCCTAAATCCGAATCAAATGTACGGGCGACTCTGGCCTGCCCGCCAAATCCGTCAGCCTAAAAGGTAATAGACATTTCATGGTATCGATTAAAAATGTGATATACATCACACACATTGCCATCAATCGAAATATCGTTAAAATATTTCATATATTTTAGATATAAAAAGGAGCGGTGGGATGAAAAATGAAATAATATTATATCGAACAGATGAGCTTCCCTCACGTATTGAAGTGAGGGTTGAAAATGAGAATGTTTGGTTAAGCCTTAAGCAAATTACGAATCTTTTTAAAAAGGATAAATCTGTCATTTCAAGACATATAAGAAATATTTTCAATGAAAGTGAGTTACAGGAAGAATCAGTTGTTGCATTTTTTGCAACAACTGCGGATGATGGAAAAAATTATCAGGTGAAATATTATAATCTTGATGTAATTATTTCAGTTGGATACAGAAAAAAGCAAGCAAAAATCAGCCAGAGTTATATTGCGTGAAAAAACGCACCGGATTAAGAGTCCAGTGGAGCCCCTTTATCTATGCGGGTTTTATGGTTCATGTGTACCAAGATGTGGCTGGTAAAATAGATTTTGTTAAAATGACACTGTATCACTATGAATTACAATGCTTTAGAACTCGCTAGATTACATGTTTAGGTTTTAAGGATTACTTTCAAATCAAACTGTGCTATTTTTAGGGGAAAGGTCACTTTTATTCTTCATCCCCCATTCTCAACTAATAAAACTTTGCAAAGTATTCTCAATTGTATTAAGTTTATTTAATTAAAAATACAAAAAGAAATCGAATACCATTAATTAGATCACGATGTAAGCGGATAAAACATAATGCGATACGGGTAAATAAATGCCATTAATAGTGTATATATAAATGTTATAGGTAAGATTTTGGAGAAAAAAGATCGATTTGGAAGTAAGATATGACAGATAGTAATAAGCCCTGCTGATTTTTAGTTTAGGTTGCTAAATTAGCAACCTATATAAGAAAATAAAGAAGGATAAATAATGTGTAATTTGAGTAATATTAAGCAATTAACTAATAATAGCGAACTGAGATTAGGTAGTCATGGAAAGCAACAATTGCTTTTTCCATTAGTACACCTAATCTTATGTTATGCCATACCAGCGGATATGAAATTATGTTTTCAAGAAAGACCTTAATAGAATTAATCAAAGCCTTAAATTTTCGGACTCATGACGAGATAGAAAAGTTTGGGTTTGAGTTTAATATTGAGGATGCGATCACAGGCACATATGTAAAAGAAAAAGAAACATCTATTGTAAAATATCTTGTATCAAATCCAGAAGCGATTGGACCTAATGGCTCCAATATAGCGATAGAGATTGTTGAATATGCAATAAAAACTCACCGAGGATTTGAATCATTCTCAGAAAGTCATCCAGATTTCGCACATTCACTCGATAAAGATGGTTATGAACTCACAAGTAGTGGATTAAGAAAAAAGCTCCCAACAGAATTCCCTGTAGTGGAACAAGAAAATCAATTAATCTCCCTTTTGGATAAATTTGGATTTACAACTGCTAAGGGACATTATGAGCAAGCAATTGCAGCGCATTCTCGCGGAGAATGGGCTTCCGCGAATGCTCAACTACGAACTTTCGTTGAAGAGTTTTTTAATAGAATGCAGGTTGTCGTATGTCCGGGGCACTATTCCTCAAGCAATGAGCGGAAAATTGCCCTTGCCAAAGCTGGCTTCTTTATGCAGGAATATAATGAATATCTATTCAATGGAACTGGATTTGTTGAAGGTTTTTGGAAACGTCTTCATCCAGAAGGGTCGCACCCCGGCCTCTCTGAACAGTCTGATTCAACTTTCCGGCTTCATCTTGTTATTTTGGTAATTCATCATTTTCTAACCAGACTGGAATTGAACTATAACAAGGCATAACCAGGGCATTAAGGGCGACGGCAAAAAGCCGCCGCGCCTTATGCCCGCCGTTATACCACTGAAAATCGACAAGGAGCTAACTAATATGAAAACAAATAAGCTTCATGTAATGATATCTCTATCATTCGTTCTTTTGCTTATATCTTGTGCGTCTATGACACAGACAATTACACAGCCCACGGAATGGAAAACAACGAAAATGAAGAAAGTCGATTTTCGATATTACTATGACAATAATCTTCTTGATCCAATCGAAGGAATTTGGACGTATTCTCAGAATGTGAGTTGGGTAAATGTTATCTCTGGGCTAAGAGGTAGTGAAGAAGAAGCGGCGATCTATAGAATTGCAGTGATAAGGGATGAGAATTCTGTTGATAGTTATAACGGTTATATTCTTGAATCCAAAAGATCTGAGTGGACACTTGGAAGACTGAAAGTACGATACAGAAAAACTGCTCATAAATCTATTTATGAAGAGAACTGGTATATGCGGGATTATTCTCAAGAAAGCAGAAATATTGTAATAGACGATGACGGTATAATCAGGTATACGAAAAATATAGCAGACTATCCAATAAATTATGAAAATGAAATAGTCCAACTCAAAGTATACCCTATGTTTTCTGGAGATTCAAAAACAACTATTTCTACTGATGTTAAAACAACTGGCAGTGGCTTCTTGATTTCAGAAGAGGGCTTAGTAATAACGAACTATCACGTAATAGAAAACGCTAATAGAATTGAAATTGCATTTCCAAATGTAAATCTTACTATGGATGCATCACTAAGAATAAAGGATGTAAACAATGATCTAGCAATATTAGAAGTTGATGATTTTGATTTTTCTGCAATCTCCAATGATAACATACCGTATTCATTGGCTGCTATCAACGATGTAAGAGTTGGACAAGAGGTATTTACACTTGGCTTTCCGCTTGGATCAATAATGGGTTCAAAATCAAGACTATCCACAGGCAGGATAAACAGTATTTATGGGATACAAGATGATCCAAGGCTTTTCCAAATAGGGGTTCCTCTTCAACCTGGTAATAGTGGTGGCCCTCTATTCAATATGAAAAGCGAACTGGTTGGTATTGTTGTATCAGGACTTAACGCGAAGTACTTCTATGACAATCTTGGTGTTATTCCACAAAATGTAAATTTCGCCGTCAAAGTAAGTTATCTTGAAAACCTACTTGGAATGCTGCCGGGATACGATGACCTATCTAATCATAAGTCCGATATTTCATTATTAGAGATGGAGGATCAAGTTGAAAGACTTAATCCAATAATTGTTCAGATTAGAGTATATTAGTTCAAAGGGTGTACTCTCACTCAATCACGCGGAAAATCTCTAGTGACCTTGTTCTAGTTACTGATATTCATCTGAAGGAGACAACTGTGGTTATTCCAGAGCAGCTACGCGATGTAGCCGTCAAATTAGATAGAGGCACAAACCCATCTGAGGTTACAGTAAGGGAATTCTTAGGCTGGTTTTCGGCAATTTGTTGATCATTATAATAATTGACCTTCTCCTAATAATTAGCACACTTGAAGGGTTAGTATACCGGCCACCCTCCCATGTGGCTTTTTGTTATATAAGGTCTGGTTTATTGCGAGTTTTGTTCTTTTACTATTGGTATGCTTGCGAGCAGGTAAAGAAATACTGCCAGTAATATATTAGTTAAATAAAGAAGCCCACTTTTTCGAGTGAGTTTTTACTTTCAGATCAAACTATCCGACTTTTGGGAAGAAGGTCAGTATTAAAGTGTATGCGATCATTAAATATTACCTTTATTTTGCATAAAGTATAAAAAGTAGTTTTTATCTTGACATTGTCATTATAGCATAATATCTTTCAGAAGTAATAAACAAAGAGGCGCTAAAATGGACAAGAGAAAAAATGAAATAGTGAGATTGAGGGAGATGCAATCAATTCGAACTACCTTTAACATTACTAAAGAGGGAAAAGAAGCT
>CAYNBL010000012.1:0-30676 GCA_964395205.1 uncultured bacterium
AAACCTATAAGAAGAATATGTTTGCTTTACTTGGAAAACCCGGAGTTTAAATGAAGAGATCGATAAAAATATTACTTACTTGTGTCTTGACCTTAGAATTATTATTTGCATCTGATATTATAGAGATCGCTCCCTATCCCTGGCTGAAAGTCAGCTATACCGGTGAAGCAAAGGTATTCAATACAAGTTGTGAAAAGTTGGCTTACGAAGATCCTTTTTATCATGCGCAAGGTGATACTTCCTCGTATATCAAAGTGATGGAATATGTACCAAATGAAAGTGATAATGATCTGTACTCTATCCTTTTTTCTATTGGAGAAAGCGGAGATTCCCGTTATGAATTTTATCTTGAAGGAGAATTTCAGACGCCGGCTTTCATTCTGCATACTGATCATTTGGATTTTCTTGGGGATGGCATTCTTGTTGCTCGCGGTTCCATGAATCAAATGTTTATGCGGAGTCGGAAATACAAAATATCAAATGCTAAGATCAAAGAATTAAAGCAACCATTCTATACCGTAGATATACAGAGCGAAGCTACAAAAGATTTTGATATATATTTATCGAAGCGCTTAATAAAAGTGATCGATCATATAAGCAAGGGTGATAAAGTTTCAGTTCTGTTTACGGAATACAAAAATAAATATGAATATTATTTGGTACGCTCAGAACTGGGCTTGACCGGTTGGATAAAACTTAGACAAGGTCTTTGGGTGGATGAAACCCCTATTAGAGATCTATACTATCATGGAGACTAATGAGTCATTTTGAAATTATTATGCTGATCTGTTTCGGAGCTGCATGGCCGTTTTCGATCTACCGTTCCTGGGTTTCCCACTCAACAAAAGGGAAAAGCTTGCTGTTTATGGTTATTGTAATGGTTGGTTATATTGCCGGTGTATTGCATAAAATATATTTTGATCATGATCTTGTAATATATCTTTATGGCCTAAATTTTCTTATGGTAGCAGTGGATGTTGCCCTTTATTTGCGCAATCGAGCTGAAGAAAAGAAAAGCGAAGAGTCAAAAACATAAAAATATTACAGACATAAGTTGTTGTCTAATATAATCTTAGGGGAATATTAGATAAAAAATTATTTTTTTTTCTAAAAAAATGATTACATTACAACAGTTAACAAGGATAATCATATGGATATGGACACTCATAATGTAGAAGAACTTGAAGCTCAGTTAAAAGTGTATCAGAATGAACGTGAGCGTATCAAGCAATTGATGGGACTGATTGGCGGTTCTAGTGATGCTAAACGTGACAAGATCGTGAACTGGGTATTTATTGTGTTGATTATCCTGTTGCTTACTTTTGATATTGCCAGATATTTCCTGCATTGGGAAAATATTCCTCTCCCTCCCTTATTCTCTATTGAAATTGGTATTCTGCTTGTCTCTATCAAGATCATTTGGATGATCAATCGACAATCTAAGGTCGATCACTTTCAATTCTGGATACTCAATTCCATCGAATTTCGCATCAATAATCTCTCTCGACAAGTAAATGAAGTGCAGAGTTATATTGAAAATGGCGGAATAGAAGAGAAAAAAGAGAAATAATTAAAGAAAATCGTTTTAATCATTAACACACATTTGTGTGCTAATGTGTTCATATTTAACATATTTGGATGTGTAGCATGAATAAACGTCAATTAAATCTAGTGGATGTATTCTGTATATCAACCGGAGCGATGATATCTTCAGGTATTTTCGTGCTTCCGGGACTGGCCTATGCAAAATCCGGTCCGGCGATGATACTCGCATATATGTTAGCAGCGATTTTAATTATTCCAAGTATGTTAGCAAAGGCGGAACTGGCTACAGCCATGCCAAAAGCTGGCGGCATCTATTTTTATATCGATCGAAGTCTTGGTCCATGGTTGGGTATTTTCGGGGGCTTTGCAAACTGGTTTTCTCTCAGCTTTAAGTCTGCATTTGCTTTAGTAGGTATGGGTGCCTTCGCCGTATTGCTTTATCCGAATATCAATATTAATCAGGTAAAGGTCATAGCAGTCATTATATGTCTGATTTTTGCACTTACGAACATATTAAGTGTTAAGGTCACGGGAAGAATTCAAGTCATCCTTGTGTTTTTATTGCTGGCTATTTTAACTTTGTACATAGGAAGAGGTTTTATTTCAACTCAACCTGCCAATTACCACCCTTTTATGCCAATGGGATTTTCCTCGATTATAGCAACAACTGGATTGGTTTTTGTTTCTTTTGGCGGTTTAACAAAAATTGCCAGTATTGCCGAAGAGATAGAAAATCCCGGAAGAAATATTCCTTTGGGAATGATCTTGTCTTTTTCTGTTGTCACGTTGATTTACTTACTAGCAATTGGTGTCACTATCGGGATCGTCCCTGCCGAAGAATTGCGAAATTCAGCAATTCCTCTATCTCTTGGAGCTGAGCACATACTGGGTAAGCCGGGTGTTATTGCTTTAAGCATTGCAGCAGTCATGGCTTTTATTACTACTGCAAATTCCGGTATTCTGGCGGCATCACGAACTCCCATGGCAATGAGCAGAGATCAATTACTTCCTAAAATATTTGCTAGAATAAATCCAAAATCTAAAACCCCGGTTGTATCTATTATTTTCACAACGGCTTTTATGATTGTTGTGATCGTGTTCCTGAATATCGAGAATCTGGTAAAAACGGCATCAACCCTGAAGATACTTCTTTTTATGATGAACAATATCTCAGTCATTATTATGCGAGAAAGTAAAATACAAAATTATCGACCAAAATTTAAAGTGCCGCTTTATCCATTTTTACCGGTTTTAGCAATTATCTCATACGTTTTTCTTCTCGTAAAAATGGGATGGATACCTCTTTTGATTTCTTTGCTGTTTTTTGTGCTGGGTATAATTATTTATTTTGTTTATGCCAGAAAAAAAATTGACCGGACATCAGCTCTTATGCATATCATTGAAAGAATATCTGCTAAAGAATTAAAAAGCACAAGTCTTGAAGATGAATTACGTCAAATAGTCATCACACGTGATGAGATCATTGAAGATCGTTTTGATAAACTTATCAAGAATTGTGATATACTTGATGTTGAGGGAAACCCTGAAATAGATACACTTATTAAAAGTATTTCCATTCTTTTTGAAAAGCGCTGTAAGGTTTCAAAAGAAGTCCTTATTCGGGAATTTAAGAAGAGAGAGGTGCAATCCAGTACAATAATCAAACCCGGGCTTGCAATTCCTCATATCATTATTCCTGGTGAAAAATGTTTTGATATTATTCCCGTAAGGTGCAAAGGAGGGATTCGTTTTCCTGAAAATGAAGAACTGGTTCATACGATGTTTGTGTTGATCGGAACCTTGGATGAACGCTCATATCACCTACGTGCACTGATGGCTATAGCCAATCTCGTACAAGAAAATGATTTCAATAAAAGATGGATGTCAGCAAGAAATAAAGAAGAACTTCGTGACGTTATATTATTATCTAATAGAAAAAGAGAGAGTTAGGTTCCAAAATACCGGTCACCGAAATCACCCAAGCCGGGGACAATATATTTTTTTTCATTCAAATGATCATCAATGGCTGTGGTATAAATATTCACATCGGGATGTTCTTTGTTGATACGTTTTATTCCTTCGGGAGCCGTTACAATGCAAGCGATTGATATTCGTTTAGCTCCTTTTTCCTTAAGACGGGAAATGGTATCAATGACCGAACCTCCCGAAGCAAGCATGGGATCAAGAATGAGAACCAGTTTTTTATCTATGTTAGTTGGGAATTTCTGATAGTATTCACGAGCTATAGCTGTTTCCTCATCGCGTTCCAAACCAATGAAACCCACAGGTGTCCAGGGAAGAAAATCTCGAGCGGGAACAAGCATGGAAATGCCGGCCCGTAGTACGGGTACAAAGACCATGGAACGGTAGATCTCATATCCCTGTGTTTTTGTTATGGGCGTTTCGATCATCTTTTTATTAAGCTTACATGCTTTACTGGCTTCCATGATGATGATCTGTGAAACAATAGCCGTATGGCGGCGGAAAGTTTCGGTATCCGTATTCTTATCACGCAGAATGGTCAGTGAATGCTTGGCGAGGGGATGGTCGATCAATTGAACGTTTTGCATAGCATTCCTTTCGTGTTATGACTATACGATTGGGCTCATCTTTCGAAAAAAGTTGACGGTTTCCGTTACAGCTTCAATGGTCTTGTCAATATCTTCTTCCGTGGTTTCACGGCTAAGGGAAAATCTAATGGAACTATGTGCGATCTCGGGATCAACCTCAAGAGCAGTGATCACATAGCTGGGTTCAAGTGAACCGGTTGAGCATGCGGATCCGGTTGAGACCGCAATACCATGCATGTCCAAACGAAGCAAAATAGATTCACCCTCAATATTCATGAATGATATATTTGTGATATTATAAGCTCGATGGGCAGGATCACCATTTATCAATACATGGTCCAAGTTTTTCTTAATCCCTTTCTCAAGTCTGTCTCTTAATTTGCCAATACGCATTTCATTTTCTGTCATTTCCAATTTGGCTTGTCGTATCGCTTCACCTAGCGCAATAATACCCAAGGTGTTCTCTGTACCGGCACGCATCGAATTTTCCTGATGACCACCCGTGATCAGAGGACAAATATTCTTTGCTGTTTTCCGTTTAAAAAGAATACCGATACCTTTTGGCGCATAGATCTTATGGCCGGACATAGAAAGGAAATCTACAGGTAGTTTTTGCAGGTCAATGGGAATTTTACCTATTGCCTGAACAGCGTCCGTATGCATGGGGATATTATGTTTTTTGGCTATTTCTGCAATTTCTTGTATAGGTTGTATGGTACCGATCTCATTATTGACATACATGATGGAGATCATCATGGTATCCGGTCGAATAGCTGCTTCCACATCCGCAGGATCGACGATGCCTTTATGATTAACTTTAATATGGGTGACTTCAACATGTTGATTTTCCAAACATTTCAGTGTGTTCAGAATGGATGGATGTTCAATATTGGATGTAATAATATGACCGCGATTTTCGCTACAGAAAGCACAACAAGTGGTCGCACTTTTCAATACGGTATTGTTCGCTTCCGATGCGCCGGCGGTAAAAATTATTTCGTCCGGACTGCAATTAAAGAAATCAGCAATGTCCTTTCGACTTTCCTCAAGCATTGCACGGACCTGACGACCGCTACTGTGCATGGAGCTTGGATTCCCAAAAAGATCAAGTGCGTTCATGATAGCATCTTTGACTTTCGGGTGCAGGGGAGTGGTTGCACTGTTATCTAAATAGATCATAGGCCACCTTATTTTTTATTTCCTGTATAGATCTCTTCGGTATAGTATTTACCAACGTAGAAATCTACCAGTATTTTTGCAGTATCAATACATTTTCCACAAGACGTTCCAAGTTTGGTTCGTTCCTGTAGAGTTTTTAGGTCCTTAACACCTTCAAGGACTTCCATGCGGATATCATCTTCTGTAACATTCATGCAATTGCAAATGATACGAGATTTATCATCATGAGGAATACGATCTTCCTGACCTGTTCGTTTGAAATGATCTTTGATCGCTTCTCTAAGTGCTTTGTCCCCAAGAACCGAACAGTGGATCTTGTTCGCGGGCAATCCACCTAATTCATCAATGATCATTTCCGGTGTCAGTTTCCAGGCTTTATCCAGTGACATGCCGCCATCTCTGGTAACCATCACACTTAACATGGATGTGGATCCAATAGCGCTTGCGCAACCAAAGGTTTGCCATTTTAGTTCTGCAATACGATCATCTTTAACTTTAATGAAAATTTTCATCATATCGCCGCAAGCAGGTGAGCCAACATAGCCCATACCATCTGCGTTATATTCTTTTTCATCTATTTCAAGGATGTTTTTAGGGTGAAAGAAGTGTTCTTTAACCTTGTCCGAGTAGTTCCAATTTGCTCCGTCCATGACCATTTCCTTTTTTTTGGCTTGTACGTTCGACTAACTTGAAACATAAGATTTATTTTGATTGGATTAAAGAAAAAAATGTGGAATAAGTGAAGAAATGACAAACAATTAAGTGGAATTATGTTTTACTGGAATTATGCCCGATTAATAAAAAAGATAATAACTTTCTCATTTTAAACTCCTTGAATTAAATACGATCTATATTAGGATAATTCAATCGCAATATACAGATGTATTGCTGAATATGTCAAAGAAAGTTTTAAGGACATGGTTTGAATAAGAGTGCTCGTACAACTTTGAATAAGCATCAACACCATAAAATATGTGTTTTTTTATCAATCCCATGATATAGGTATCATTAGGGAATGTATCAGAAATGTTAGAAAAATGAATCTTAGTGATCTTTTTCTTTGATAGTTCGTTTTTCAGGTAATTTATCCAGCGCGAAAGTCTGAACAATGTAATAAGATCCAGTTCATTTAACAGGTCGTCTGCAGGCCAGAATCGTGTTAAACGAGCATCTTTACAATTCTCCGGAATATGGGGGACGTGCATTTTCATTCCGGGAATGTAATAGAACGGAGATATACCCAGGATCAAAGGGAGCTCACTTAGAATTGCCATTGTCTTTAGTATTTCGTCAAGTGATTGATTGGGAAGTCCTGCGATAAAATGTCCCATGACCTTCAGACCTTTTTCTGCAGCATATCGGGAAATATCTTTGAAATGTTCAATATTCGTATTGCGGTGAAGACGTTTTAATTGTTCTTCAGAACCGGTAGCTATTGAAAGGTTCAAAAGTTTCATTCCGCTTTTTACGAGCAGGTCAATGATCTCTTTATCCAAGTGTTCAGCTGAAAGTCCGTTCATTGCATATAATGTGATCTTGCCTCCAAATCTTTGAAATATTTGGGTGAGAAGATCAACACAATGTTGACGTTTAAATGTGAAGTTGTCGTCTTCTATATCAAAAGCACGAATACCACGGTCAAAAGCATCTTGCATCTCTGCAATGATCATCTCAACGGGTTTCAGTCGCAGGGGAGAACCAAATGTGCGGGAAACGGAGCAAAATCGACATCCCATCGGACAGCCCCTTGAAGTCGATATCATGATCGCGGGCTTGCCTGCAATAAGATATTTTTTTACAGCTAGAAGATCGGCGTTGGGCTTAGTATTAAATGAAGAAGTTAATGGGTTATCATTCCATTTTCTTCTTTTGGGATTCCACAAACCATGTATGTTATCAGATATCTCTCCATTATCAAGTAAGGATTGTACATATTGCCGAAAAGCTTCTTCACCTTCACCCGTAATGCAGTGATCAATATCTGGACATTGGGTGAATAGTGCATGTTCCGGTCCGACATTTTGTCCGCCGACAATCACGCGGAAATTTGGTGAAACTGATTTAATAATGCTCGCCAGTTTGATGACTTCTTGTGAGTATGTATAGAAATTTGATGAAATAGCACAAAGATCATAATGTTTTTCACCGAAATATTGCTTGATAAATTCCCAACTTGCTCCCCAGTGATAATAAGTGTGAAATACTGAGATCGGAGAACGGTCATAGGGGATATAAGGTTTGATGGCGTTAAAAGTGGATGGGACCTGAATGGTCTGACGTCCGTGACCTGTAACAAGATCAATAATATTGACTTCAACAGGTAAGTCTTTAAGAGCTCCCGCCAAATATGTTAAACCAAGAGGATAGGTTCTCTGAACTGTTGAATAGAAATCTTCGATGGGAGCTTGTATGAGTGCAATACGCATGGGGGAATTTACTTGGAAAAGATTTCATTCACAAAATCTAAATCGTGTATGTAGAGACGCAAGATTTTGCGTCTCTACATCTCATTGACGAATTTTTCTGTTTCACTCAGCATGAAAATTGATTAATTTTCGTTCTTGGGGATTAATAACATCGAATACACAGGAGTTCATTATGTTATCAACCGTACTTTGGGTATTATTTTATTTGGCTTGTCCGACTTTAGTCTTATGGTTGTGTTCAAAAAATAAGTTTCTCGATAGTCTTGGCGCGATCGTTGTTTGCTATGGTATAGGATTAATTGTCGGAAATATTGGAATTCTCCCTGAGAGTATTGGCGGGGTACAAGAAACACTTAATATGCTGGTGATCCCTCTTGCCTTACCTTTGATATTTTTCTCAATGAATTTACGAGGTTGGGGGAAAAAACAAGCAGGTATGACCGCAAAAGCATTTTCGGGTGCATTGGTAGCCATTATCATCGCTTCATTTATCGCATATACGATTTTTCATTCTTATTTAGGAGATGAAGGTTGGAAAATGAGCGGTATGCTGATCGGTTGTTATAGTGGTGGAACACCCAATCTTGCTGCCATAGGTACCGCATTGCAAATGAGCTCTTCGAATTTTATTGCCGTGAATACTGCTGATGTATTTGTTGGTGCATTTTTGTTGATGTTATTATTATCTGTTATACCACGGATATTCAGGAAAGTTCTTCTTCCTTTTAAAAAGATGTCAGATGAAGAACATAAGATAAACATGAATCAGATGGATGCCTTTGAACTTTATTTTAAAGGATTTACAAAAAGGGATTTCCTTCCCTTACTGGGAGCTTTTGGAATATCGGTTGTGATCTTTGCTATTGGGGGAGGCGCAAGCTTTCTGGTACCCGAAGGGTTATCTTCTGTCGTAGCTATTTTGATCATAACGACTCTTGGCGTACTGGCTTCATTCATTCCTAAGATCCGAAATATTAAAATGACCTTTCAATTGGGACATTATTTTTTACTTGTGTTTGCTTTGGTTATTAGTTCTATGGCTAATATTCGTGACATGGTTGGCGCGGCTCCTATTATTATGCTATATATATCAGTACTTTATATTTTTGCTTTTACGATCCATGGATTGCTCTCAAAATTAATGAAAGTAGATTCAGATACCCATCTAATTACAATAACCGCTCTCATTTATTCTCCGCCCTTCGTTCCTGTTATTGCGGCTATCCTTAAAAATAAACAAGTGATCATGACCGGTATGCTCGTTGGAATTGTAGGCTGGGTGATCGGTAATTACGCGGGAATCGGCTTTGCTTACTTGATGCAGGCAATTTTCGGCGGATAAAAATATGAAAACTTGACTCAAGTTATCAATAAAATTAAGCATTTGAAATATCTTCATTTCCGTGTAATTTACGCCCGAAATACAAGGAGTTCTAATGCGTTTAAAACGTGATCATAATTGCGGCGAATTAAGCAAAGCTTTAGTTGGTAAAGATGTCCGGGTCAATGGTTGGGTCAATACCCGACGCGATCTCGGTGGAATATTTTTTGTAGATATCCGTGACCGTTACGGTCTTATTCAGGTTCGTTTTAATAATGACCTTCCTGCGGTAATTCTTGATGTGGTTAAGCATCTTAATAATGAAGATGTGATAGCTGTTGCCGGTACGATTGTCAAGCGTCCTGCGGATTCTGTAAATAAAAAGATCGCAAGCGGTGAGATTGAAATTGAAGCAAGGGATTTTGAATTGCTCAATAAAGCTATTCCGACACCCTTCGAGATAACAAAACGCGAGACCGGATCTGAAGATCTGCGCTTAAAGTACCGCTATCTTGACCTGCGTACCGAAGCTCTCAAAAGAAATATGCACTTGCGTCATAAAGCCTCTCAGGCTGTTCGTCGCTTTTTGAACGATAAAAATTTCATGGAAGTGGAAACACCGATTCTCATGAAATCCACTCCCGAAGGTGCACGTGATTTTTTGGTTCCTTCACGCGTGAACCCAGGCAAATTCTATGCTCTGCCTCAATCACCTCAGACATATAAACAATTGCTAATGGTAGCGGGTTATGATCGTTATTTTCAGATCGTAAAATGCTTCCGTGACGAAGACCTTCGCGCCGATCGTCAACCGGAATTCACTCAGATCGACTGTGAAATGTCTTTTGTAGATGAAAGCGATGTCATGTCAATTATGGAGGAGATGATCTCTAGCGTTTTTAAAGAATCTATCGGTGTCGATATTCCAATGCCCTTACCGATTATTAGTTTTGAAGAAGCCATGGAACGCTATGGCTCGGACAAACCGGATGTTCGTTTCGATCTTGAGATCAAGAATGTAGAAGCATTTGCCAAAGCAACTGACTTTTCAGTATTTCACAGCGCTATGGATAATGGTGGTGTAATTAGAGCATTGCCCGTTCCTGATGCCGCCGTGTTCTCACGCAAGAAGATCGATGAGTTGACCGCCCTAGCGAAGAAATACGGCGCCAAAGGATTGGCTTTTGTTAAAGTTACTAAAGAAGGCCTACAAGGCGGTATTGCGAAATTTATTAATGAAGAAGCTGCAAAATTATTGCTAGATGCAACCGAAGCCAAAGTTGGGGATTTGATCCTTTTCATGGCAGATGAATGGGAAACAGCGCTAACAGCATTGGGTGCGGTAAGAACTTTACTTGCGAACGAATTTGGTTTAGTTAAAAAAGATGAATATAAAGCAGTTTGGGTGGTTGATTTTCCTCTGTTTGAAAAAGACTCTGAAAGCGGGCGCTTGGTTGCGCGTCATCATCCCTTTACCTCACCAAAATTAGAAGATATCGATAAACTGGAAACTGATCCCCTGTCTGTAAAAGCTCGTGCCTATGATATGGCGCTGAATGGTTATGAAATTGGCGGAGGATCCATCAGGATCTACCAAAAAGATCTGCAGCAACGCATGTTCAAAGCATTGGGTATTGGCGAAGAAGAAGCTCAGGAAAAATTCGGATTTCTCCTTGGTGCTTTTGAATATGGCGCACCCCCTCATGGCGGGATCGCGTTCGGACTGGATCGTCTGATCATGGTACTGACAGGCGAAAGTTCCATTCGTGATGTTATTGCCTTCCCAAAGACCACCACAGCACAATCTCCTATGGATGGTGCTCCAAGTGGGGTAGATGCCAAGCAATTGGATGATCTGCATATACAATTGAAAATTGATAAAGAATAATTACAAACAAAAATTACGTTGATAAAAAAAGAACGCCCCTGATCGGGGCGTTTTATTTATTTGATCAGTCTTTTACCAGCAGGTGTTATGGTCAATATGGATATTGTGTTGTAAGACACTATCTGCAATGATCTTAATTGTATTGATACCCTGTCCTGAACTCCAGTATTCTACAAAGTGTTTACCATCATAGATCACAAAGATCGAATACGTTCCGGTATCTGAAACACTTAATTGATAAAAACCCTCAGCATCTGATGTCGTTTCACTGATCATATTTGTACCAATGGAATCGATAAATACGCTTGACGTATCGGAATATCTGACATCCGGAGATGTTGCATATTCATAGAGTTGGACAGTCTTCTGTAGAGGTATGCTGATTCCGAAGTCATAAAGGGAAAGATCATCCGGTCCACTTATTACGACGGGCATAAAATTACCCTCCATATAGATCACTGTGCCGCTAATACCTTGGTCAATGGTGATCTTGGAATCGTTATTTTCAAGAATATCCGGTATGTTTATTCTCTCGTCACTAAAGCAGGAAGAGAGAATGAAGATCATAAAAACCAACTCGAAGATAGTTATAAGTCTTAGTCTCACGGCTTACTCCAATTCTTATTATTTATGTAAAATATGAATAAAAAATATTAATTGCAAATATTAGACCGTTAATTTATCTTTTCCCCAGACTACCTATCACTTTATGTGCAAAAACAAGATCACCGGTGGAAATACTAATGGATGGATACTTTGGATTTGCATTGATAAGTTCAATATCGCCATCATGGAATTGGATGACTTTGAAAAGTATGCTGCCATTTTTCAGTTTGATGATCGCTTTATCGTTATTAAGAACCGTATCAAGAGGGGAGATAATAATGATCTCTTCGGGAGAAAAGAAAGGCATCATGCTGTCATCGTTCAAAGATTTTATCTGCAGGGCATAAGCAAAAGGATCTCTGTTACCTTCGGGACGATTAACTTTCTCGGAAGATAATGATCTTGTGGGTAGATTGGTATCTTTGAAAGCCTCAACTATATTCTTAATTAGAGGTATCTGTTGATTAGTAATATACTCTGGGTGATTGACGTCATTAGTCATGCCGATCGATCTCATTTTTTCTTCTCCGGTCAATAACCAATGGATATTATAACCCTTTTGTAATAATTGAAGGATCACATTCTGTGGTAATGAGCGATGTCCTTGTTCATAGGATATATAGGAGCGTAGATGAATTGATAAATCGGCAGCAAATTTCTCCTGACTTAGTCCGAGATCTTTTCGTATCGCTTTCAGTCGTTCGCCAATGGACATATGCCACCTTTACTGTTTAGGCGTTAAATATGCACAAATGTGCTTGACAAAAAGCACAATAGTGCATAATATTGCATTGGTGTGCAGTATAGTACATATATATTAAACACCAAATAGGGCAGGCAGAAGCAAGTTGAACGATACGAATATTTAAATTTATAACCTGCCTAAGATTCCAAAAAACTATCGAAAGTAATCGTATCTCCAAGTATAGAGGGTGTTCATGAATTCTCGAATCGTTAATACGCCGGATTCTTCCATTTTAAGCGGGAATCCTGAAGCCGACACATTGTATTTGAAAGAACTGCTGATCGTTGCCGGACTAAGGCAAACCGATGTTGCCCGTGCATTGGGAGTCAAAAAGACCATAGTAAATAGGGTAGTCCTGAGAAAGGACAATTCAGCCCGTGTTATCTCTTATTTCGAAGATCTTCATAAACAATACGGAGAAAAACTACAACGATTACGCGTAACCGTCAAGAAATAAATGTAAAAATGTACAGGTTGTGCAAAGAAGTGCAGAATACTCAAGTTTAGCAAAAAAAGATCATTTTAATAATTATTGTAAATAATCATAAAACGCATTTTGGTTGTTTAACTTTAAGCTTTTAGTTTTTTTCGCGTCTAGGTGTTAGCTTTCCAACAACACTCCCACTCGTCGCGTTTTTCACTTCATCCAAAACCTTTTGTGTCATGGTCTCGTCGATCTCGATCGTGACCGTGACGTCTTCGGCAAATTGTTGATCAAATGAAATGATGTGGTATTGGTTGACCACCCGCATAATGATAGGGTGTTGTTCATAGGTCGAGGTGAAGTGGAGTTTATCGCCGACTTCGATCGTTTTGATCTTTGCCGCATCAAGCGTATCGGATGCCGATTGTCCGTAAGCGCGGATCAATCCGCCTGTCCCCAGTTTGGTACCGCCATAATAGCGAATTGAGACGATCAATACATTCGTTAGATCCAAACGTTGTATCGCTCCGTAAATGGGCTTTCCGGCCGTTCCTGAGGGCTCACCGTCATCATTGTAACGGAATGTCATATCTTTTCCGTTCCCCAGTTGCCAGGCATAGCAATGGTGGGTGGCATCGTAATATTTCTTTCGAATATCATGTAAGATCAATTCAACTTCATCAAGATCTTGTACCGGATAGGCATAACCCAGGAACTTGCTTCCTTTTAGCGTGATCTTGCTTTCTGCCGGAGATTTGATTGTTTTATATTTCATTTAAGGTGAGACGCGATAAATCGCGTCTTTACATTTATTTCAAATAAGTAAACTTTTCAGCAATAATTGTATCATCAAAATGCAGAGCGACGATATAAACACCGGAACTCAGATCATTGGGGATAAAGTCAATATTGTGTAATCCACTGTTAAGAAGATATTCAGCCAGCGATTGTGAATAAACCTTTCTGCCCAATAAGTCATAGATGGCAAGCTGTCCCTGCAAATTATCCTCTAAGAGCACATAAGAGAGGTGTAACACTTGTGAGGGATGCAGAGGATTAGGATACAAAGATGCAAGCTGGTCAGCACTGAGAGCCGTAAATGAGAAGGAACCTGTAACATCATCAGCATCGGAACCGATAGCAATGATACAATCATTGAATTGTCCTCCATCAACAATAAAAGGAATAGATCCTATATGGCGCACTTCGCTTTGATGTCCGTTAAGACAAATTAAATTGGCATCAGTCCCGGAGGGGAGAGATGTCTCAAATAATAATATTTGATCGGGTAATCCGCTGATCTTAAAATATGAAACCATCGGATCTGCCGGAAGGCTAATGTCTGATGTCAAATCTGTAATAATATTTGAAATATTATTATCAAATGAGATCGTTTCCATGTCAACAGCATCATGAAAGGGATAAAGGAAGTTATCTGCAGAATATGGACCGCACAAGATCTGCGCGCTTCCCCAATCTTTTAATGCTTCTTCAAAAGTAGCTCCCTGATCTATCAATTCATCCCGAATAGATTGTAAGGCTGTTGTATTAACGATCCGATCCCAAATACTGTGAATAATATTATCACCGGTGGACGAAAATCGTTTATCGAGATAGAGATTAAAACCGGCATTATCATACCATAAATTATTATGATTGATTGCATAATTCCAATTTCTAGTATAATCATTAATATATTGGTGGTAGTCATTTACATTTGGATACATATACTCCTCGAACCAGACTGATGACATTTCTAAGTAAAATCTTTCTCCATCTCTATATTTATAACCTAACTGAAAAACGTGGAATAGTTCATGAGCACAAGTAACTTTAAGACCTTCTAATCCATAAGTATAATAAGTTGTATTGTTTAGATTAGTACTCAGTTCAAAATAGCTTTTATACACACCCGGTTCAATCTGCGTTTCAAGATTTGTTAAACCATAATCTGAAATATTACTAAAAAAAACATCAATTTCCGGACTTTCTATATTATCTATAGGTGGTGCATCAAATCCTAATGAATCATGCAAAGTTGTAAATGATTCATCAAGATATTCGGCTGCCTTAATTACAAAATCAGGAATAGAATCATTTAATGTATAATCTTGAGGAACTGCAAAGTAACCACTATTATCATAATGGATAATAAAATGTCCGCGTGGTGTAAGGTAATGATTATATCTGCTGGGGCGAGGGTTAGTGGTAAAAGCCTTTATGGCTTTTTTAAGATCGCTGGTAGCAAAATGATTATCCGCCGGTTTAGCGAACATCGGGTTGATCGCAAATGCGATCAAGAGGAAAGCATATAGAATTTTTTTGATCGTCATAATATTATGAAATATCTGGTGATAAGTTATTGTAAAGATTCGATGGTTTTACCGAGCTGCAAGATACGTGTCTCTTCATAAAGATTGCCAAGGACCTGTAATCCAACCGGGAGACCTTCAGCTGAATTTCCAATAGGAACTGATAAACCAGGGATCCCGGCAATATTGATGGAAACGGTAAAAATATCACTCAGGTACATAGCCATTGGATTGTTGACATGTTCGCCCAACTTAAATGCAGGAGTCGGACATGTTGGGAGTAAAATGGTATCGACATCTCTGTATGCTTTTTGAAAATCCTCATAGATCAGCCTGCGGACTTTTTGAGCTTTGGCATAGTAAGCATCGTAATATCCCGATGACAGTACATAAGTCCCCAACATGATACGTCGTTTAACTTCGGCTCCAAAACCGTATTCTCGATTGACCGAATAGAAATCATTGATACTTTCAGCATCTTTTGATGTTCGGGCACCATATCGAACACCATCAAAGCGAGCCAGATTACTGGATGCTTCAGCTGTAGCAAGAATATAGTAAACTGCGATGGAGTAGGAGAGGTAGGGTAATGTGATCTCTTTGATCGTTTTACCGGCTTTTTTCAATTTTTCTATACTTTCATCAATTCGAGCTTTCACATCGGGATGTAAACCTTCTTTAAGAAGATGAAAAGGGACGCCAATGTTTTTTACGGTATCATTGTCGATCTTTCCAACATAATCATCAACTTCGATATCCGTGGAAGTGGCATCTTTTTCATCTCTGCCTGCTATGATCTGTAATAATTCAGCAGATTGTTTTACGGTGCGGGTAATAGGGCCTATTTGATCAAGAGATGAGGCAAAAGCGGTGATCCCATAACGTGATACGCGTCCATAGGTTGGTTTTAAACCCACGACGCCGCAAAATCCTGCGGGCTGGCGGATTGAACCGCCCGTATCTGATCCCAATGCATAGTCAACCAGTCCGGCCGCAACGGCTGCTGCTGACCCACCACTTGATCCACCGGGTACATGTTCGGGATTAATGGGATTTTTTGTAGCGCCAAAGGCAGAATATTCTGTTGATGAACCCATAGCGAATTCATCAAGATTTGTTTTTCCAACAATTGTTCCACCGGCATTTTTAATGCGTTCGATGACAGTGGCATCATAAGGGGCAATATAGTTTTTTAAGAAATTTGAACCGCAGGTATTTGGCAGTCCTATAACATTGATATTATCTTTTATAGCGATCAGCTTACCGGAGAGTGCTCCCTGAACGTTTGCCTGATTTGCAGCATGTTCTTTAAGCCAGGGTTCATCCACGGTAGTCATGATATTCAAATTTCGGGTTTCGTTGTATTTTTTCAGGAAATCCTGGATAGAAGTTGTCATGATGTCCTCTTGACTCAGCGGGTGAAACGTAAAATGTAATAGCCGATCAGTACTCCGATCGCACTCAGAAAATTAACATGGATGCGAAATCCAAGTGTGAATTCAATGAAGTACAAATTCAGTGTAAAATTATTGAACCCGATAGGGAAATTCACTGAAAAGAAATCTTTGACCGATCCTTCAGGAAGAACGTTTGCAAATAAATGTCCCAATGCGCCTCCCACGATGGCTGCGATAATAATAATGCCGATGACTCGTCCTATCTTTGATGCATATTTGGCCATAAAGACCCCTTTTTGCTAACCTGAAATCAGGTGTTAAACAGATACGCTAAATATAACACATCATGGAGCAAGTATAAAGTATAAAGTACAAAGCATAAAGTTCGTAAGGAGTAAATCGTGAAACGTGAAATGTAAGTCACAAGATGCTGCTTCTAAACTCCTAAACCATTTTATTTTCCCCTGTCAATTTTCAACATCATTGATTATCTTCAGTCGATGAAAAACTATTATAAAATTATACTCGCTCATTTTAAAAAACATCCCAATGTTCGACTGAAGATCAAGCAATTAGCAAAAAGTATGAGGATTGGAAGTACTGAATATACTTTTTTCCGTGATGCCATTAAGCAGTTGACTCGTGATGGAAAATTATACCGTTTCCAGGGGAATACATATGGATTGATCGATCAGCGTGGGGAACTAATTGGAACATTAGATATGCATCCCAGGGGATTTGCTTTTGTCCATACGCTTGATGAGAAGAAAATATTTATTTCGGAGCATAATATTGCTACGGCTTGTCACGGTGATACGGTTGCCGTTGTGTTACATCAGAAAAGAAGTGGCAGTAAGGACGGAGAGGGTCATATTAAGCGTATCGTTTCTCGCGGTAAAGATGTCTTTATGTGTACTTTTCATGATCTTCACGGTTATGCTCTCGGTATTCCTGCTATTTTTCATTTACAAACAGAGATTGTGATCGATGATCTGAATAATCTTTCTCCCAAAGAGGGTGATTATATCTTAGTCAGGATCTTGGATTGGCGTAAGGGGGGAGAACGACATCATGGCGAGCTCGTCAGTATTGTCGGAAAAGATGATGTCCCGGAATTTGATGCCATTATGATTGCAAATAAATATAATATTCCAGATTCGTTCAATCCGGAGACGTTGAAACAAGTTGAAAAGATGGAGTTTGAGATCCCGGATGATCCCGAGAGAAAAGATCTGCGTGATTTAGATTGTTTTACAATAGATCCGGAAGATGCTCGAGATTTTGATGATGCGGTGTCCATCAAGATGCTTGAAGATGGGAATTACCTACTGGGTGTGCATATTGCCGATGTAAGTCATTATGTGAGAGAATCGACACCCCTTGATGACGATGCCTTAAATCGTGGTACATCCGTATATTTTACAGATCATGTTGTTCATATGCTCCCGGAGAAACTCAGTACGATATTATGCTCGCTTCAACCTCATACGGATAGATTGGCGATGACAGCCATGATGACGGTTTCGTCAGAAGGTAAATGTCTAAAATATGAGATATTTCCTTCAGTAATACATAGCAAGCAAAGATTTACCTATCGAAACGTGCAAGATATTCTGGATGCCAAAGAAGGAATTTATCATACTGAATTACTTCAAATGAGTACTCTGGCTAAGATCCTGAAGAAAAAAAGAAAAGATGAAGGAAGTATTGATTTTGATCTTCCTGAACCTGTTTATGAATTGAACGAAAAAGGTGTGCCGAAAAGCATTTACCTTCGGGAGCGGATGTGGAGTCACCATATCGTTGAAGAATTTATGCTTCTTGCCAATCAAACGGTAGCTAATTTTGCACGTACTCGAGGTACATCTGTGCCATTCATATATCGCATTCATGATATTCCTGAAGCAGATAATATTTACGAATGGTTTGCTTTGATGGATGCTTTTGGTGTGAATATTTCCTTTTTTGGGCTTCCTATCACATCGAAGAAATTTCAGAAGACACTGGAAAAAGTCATGAAGCAAAATGATAGTTCTTATATCATGCGTTTAGCCCTAAGAACGATGACCAAAGCAAAATACAGTGTAAAACCCGTGGGGCATTTTGGTTTGGCCTTCGAAGATTATACACATTTTACGTCTCCGATCCGCCGTTATCCCGATCTGATGGTTCATCGTCTTTTAAAATTGTATTTAAAAGCTCCAAGCATAGATGCTGAATTGAAAAAACGCTTAAAACATATTGCCCAATTATCCTCTGCAGCTGAATTGCGTGCATTGCAAGCGGAACGAGAATATCACAAGATCAAGCAAATGAGATATATTACCAATCACCTTGGGGACACATTCAAAGGAGTCATATCCGGAGTAGCTCAACATGGATTTTGGGTTGAATTGGAGAACGTTTTTGTTGAAGGTTTTGTTCGAAAAGAGACTTTAGGTTCAGATATCTGGGATTACAATAAACGCAACCATCAACTGACAGGTCTTCGAAACAAGAAGAACTATCGGATGGGGGACAAGATAGATGTTCGCGTTGTTAAAGTGGATATCAAGCGTGGTCAAGCCGATTTTGAACTCGTGACTCGTGATTCGTGATGTGTAACTCGTATCGAAAAAAAACAAAAACCTCAGAATATTTAATTCGTTTTGCAAATATAAAAATCAATGCTTATTGCAAGCTAACTTTTGTTGGTAAAATTAGAGATATTGATGATTTGCTGATTGACTCGCGTCACGCGTCACGAGTTACTCGTTACGAAATAAAAAGCGGAAGCCAGCAACTCTATAGCTAAGGCTTCTGGCAAGCCTGTAACAATAAAGCACCAACTTCCGCTCTTACGGGCGTCGGTTGTCGTTTATTGTTACATATGAAATTCGCCAGAATTTAAGCTATAAAACGACTTTGACAATTACGCGTAATCTAACATAATATTTTTAGAAATACAATTGTGATTGGATAAAAAGTTGTAAATGCGATATTTTTAAAAAATAATTGTTTATGATTTATCAATTAATTGACTCAATGCATTAAAGTATTGTTAAGAAACTTGACTCAAGTTTCTTAACTTTTCCCCTGCAAATTGCAAAAAAATCCCCTCAACTTGAGTCAAACTGAGGGGATTATTATGTTCTCTCTCATCAAGTGATAAGAGCTTGTTCTTGATCAATCTTATTTTACGAGCTCAAAATCTATAAAATCGGCATGATGGAAAATTATGGATTCAGGTGAGCGCTTTTCACCTTCACCCTCTTTTGAATGTGTTGCGATCACATGCATCACTTCTTCTGGAACACCGTGTTTAAAAGCTAGTCCAACCCCACTAAAAGGATGTCGCAAATAGCGGCCGAAACTGGATTTGACGGATTTACCATCGATGATCTCGTATTCCAGCAATTTGCCAACATCAGCCAGTAGGGCACCGGCAATGAGATAATCCCGATTAACCGGAGTACGTCTGTCGGCATGTAAAACTTTCTGCACATCGTCAACAGCCATACACATGCGGCAAACGGCCCGTACATGGTCAATAAACGAAATTGTCACATTTTCCGCAAGCAAGGTAAATGGGATTGCCATAAGCAGTTCATCTGTCCAGCCACGATAATCTGCTGCTTCATTCCAGATGTCGATAACTTTTTTTCTTAAATTTGCATCTTTGATCTCGTTGATTTCAGGTAAGATTTTTACAACGTTCATTATAATGACCCTTCTGTTTATTTTATTAACAAAAAAATGTACTGAGTTTTTAAATAGTTTGCAAAATTAAAAACAAAAAAGATGCATGAAAATGATGGAAATAATGAATTATTTTTTGTAAATAGCCACTTCTACAACTAAGGAGAATGATTCATGAAGATTTTACGCGTATTTGTACTTGTTACTCTATTCACATTTAGCTTTGCTATTGAAGCATCACCCGAATCTTTGGCTATGTTTGATGCTAAGACATACATTAATAAAGACAATGATACTCTTTTGTATCGCATGTTGGAACCACAAAGAAAATGTCCCTTAATAAAATATCCTTTAGTTATATTTTTACATGGTGTGGGTGAGCGTGGTAATGACAATGAACGCCAATTGATCTGGGGTGCCGGGGCCTTCATTTCTGATGAAAGCTTGAAAAAATATCCCTGCTATGTCCTTGCACCTCAATGTCCGAGTGATAAACGATGGTTAGAAAAACATTGGGCTTTACCCACACATGATATGCCCCTTAATCCCTCTGAAACAATGGCACTGGTTCTTGAACTAATGGATAAGGTTATAGATGAGTATCCCATCAATACAAAAAAGATCTATGTAACCGGACTTTCAATGGGTGGTTTCGGTACTTGGGATCTCATCTCTCGTATCCCTGAAAGAATTGCGGCAGCAGCACCCGTTTGCGGTGGCGGTGATGAAACCCAGGCAGCTAAGCTGGTTGATATACCCATTTGGGTATTTCATGGCTCTGAGGACACGGTAGTGCCTGTAGATCGTTCTCGTCATATGGTTCAGGCCATTAAAGATGCGGGCGGTACTAAAATAAAATATACTGAATATCCGGGAATTGGGCATGGTTCATGGAAACCCGCTTATGCAGACCCGGAATTTCTAAAATGGATGTTTAAGCAGAGGAAAAGGCGATAGGGAGATAGAGAGAGGTGAAGAATGAATATCGAACAAGGATTAACGAATATTAAAGTTCGATGTCTTTGTAAATCAAAAATCGTGACCGGTGTTCTGAAATCAAAACCTCGGGTATAAATCAAAACCCTTGAGATCGTTCTGTCATGATGGTCTGACAGACGAAAGTCAGAGGTGAAATTCATGAATTTAACTTAAATATATGTCTGAAAAAAATATTTTATAAAATGATATACCAATACTTAAAAGATCCCGACAGAGTCGAAAAATAGTATCAACCGGTTCGCAAAAGAAAACAACCCCGGCAGGGTTGAATAAATTCTTTTATAGATTTTTTTATTTATTTTTGTATATCCACCTTATTCTTTAAGAGTGGGGGAGATTGTTTTTTTACAAAACACTATATCGCAACTGTAAACGCTGATGTTTACTATCTTCTAATTGATCCCAAAAATTATTTAAAGTAGCAGTGATTTTATTTGAGGAATATTTTTTTAACGCAATTAAATTTTGATTTCTTCAGAAAAGAAGCTATATTGAATTATTAAAAATATAAAAGTAATAAGAAATATCTTGAAAGCAGGGTGGTGCGTGCATTGGATTTTTCTCTTTAGACGAAATGAAAAAAAACAGTTGAATTTTAGTTGTAGTCGGATAATTGATTTTAACAAATTTTGAAAAAGTAAACAATGGATAATAAGCTCAATAAAGAATACTATGCCCACAGTAAAGAGAACGAGCCGGTTTCGAAATGGCAAAAACTGGAAGATCATCTTAATAATGTTGCGACACTAGCATCAGAATTTGCGGACCCTTTCGGGGGTGAGGAGTGGGCTTCGATTTCGGCGCGACATCATGATTTGGGAAAGGGGACATTGCCGTGGCAGGCTTTCATTCGTCATGCCAATGGTGTTGTTGATAAATTTTACCAGTTTTATGAGGGGCATCCAACTCATGCCGATGTGGGTGCGCAATGGTTATTCGAGAATTCAGAGCATGCAGGAAAGCTTCTGTCTTACTGTGTTGCAGGACATCATGGGGGACTTCCAAATTGGAACGACTCGGAGCAGTCGGCGCTGAAGTCGCGATTGAAGAAGACACATCCAGCCGTTCAGGTCTCAGTTTCGGTTCCTGACTTTCCGGCAGACCTGCCTTTTGTTTTTGATGGGGATCGGTTTGGTTTTCAGATTCAGTTTTTTGCTCGGATGCTTTTTTCGTGTTTGGTTGATGCGGACTATTTGGATACAGAGGCATCGTTGGATGAGGATCGGGCAGATTGGCGTTCCGATTATCCGGCATTGATGGATTTGCACGAAAGATTTTGGCGGTGTTTCAACGAGCTTCGCGAGAAAGCGGATTCGGCGACTGTTGTTAATCAACAGCGCGAAATTGTCCTGCGGGATTGCTTGGAAAAAGCGAAATCGGAACCGGGGTTGTTTTCCCTGACGGTTCCTACAGGTGGAGGGAAAACGCTGGCATCGCTGGCATTTGCTTTGGAGCATGCGAGAATGCATGGGAAACGACGGATCATTTATGTGATTCCGTTTACGAGCATTATTGAGCAAAACGCAAAGGTGTTTTGCGAGGTGCTGGGTGACGATGCGGTGTTGGAGCATCACTGCAACTTCATTCCTGATAATGCGGATTGGAAAACTCGCCTTGCTTCTGAGAATTGGGATGCGCCCATCGTGGTAACGACCAATGTGCAGTTCTTCAATTCATTCTATGCCAACAAGCCGTCGAAGTGTCGCAAACTTCATAATGTGGCGGATAGCATTATTATCTTTGATGAAGTACAGGCAATCCCTGTCGAAAAACTGAAACCTTGCTTAGAGGTGATCAAAGAGCTTTCGTCGAATTATGGTGTCACATCTGTACTTTGCACGGCCACGCAGCCCGCTATTGAATTTTCGGAGCAGTTTAAATCGGGGTTGAAGAATGTTGCTGAGATTGTCCGGGATGTTCCGGCGTTGTTTGGTGCGCTAAAGCGGACAGAAGAACGTTTTATCGGTGAATTGGATGAGCTGACGGTTTCGAATCAGCTTGCAGAATTGGATCAGGTTCTTTGCATCGTGAACACTCGACAGCAGGCATTGGATGTTTTTGAAGCTCTGACAGAGTCGGATTCCAATATCCACTTGAGTGCTTTGATGCATCCGGCGCACCGCACCAGAAAGTTGGATGAAGTTCGGCGACGACTTAAAGAGGGTATTCCTTGCCGTGTTGTTAGTACGCAGTTGATCGAGGCGGGGGTTGATGTTGATTTCCCATGTGTCTATCGGGCCATTTCTGGAATCGACAGCATTGCGCAGGCCGCTGGTCGGTGTAATCGGAACGGATTGAGTGAGGTTCCCTGTGCGGTTTTTGTGTTCGAGTTTCCTGAAGATTCTACTTGCACTTTTTTTCGACAAGCCGCGCAGTCGGCGGCAAAGCTGTTTGATCAATTTGCCGGGCGCCTCACCACGCCTGAATGCGTGCGGAGCTATTTTTCCGACTATTTTTGGAAAAATGAGCAACAAATGGATTCGGATGGAATTATTGAAATATGCCAAATGGCGCAATCGCTGGACATTCAGTTTAAGGACATTGCTGAATTCAAAATGATTAAGTCCGCCACAATACCCATTGTTGTTGCGCTGGAAAAACCCGCTGAAAAGCTTGTGCGTTCGTTGGAGTTTGCAAAGCACAAAGGAGGAATTCTTCGAAGGCTCCAGCAATATACTGTTCAGGTTTATTCGTATCAGTTTGATGAAATCAGAAACTGGCTGGAAAACCCGGAGCCGGGGGTTTTCGTTTTGCGCTCGAAGGAGCTGTACTCGGATCAAACCGGATTAAAGTGCCAGCCGCCGCAGGGACAAGCATTTTTTGGATAGCAAAAGGAGAGATGAAAATGAGTTATGGAATCAAATTAAGGGTGTGGGGCGACTATGCGTTGTTCACCCGTCCGGAAATGAAAGTGGAACGGGTGTCGTACGATGTAATGACGCCATCCGCCGCACGCGGAATCCTGGAAGCGGTTTATTGGAAACCTGCCATCCGCTGGGTAATTGATTCAATCCATGTTTTGAAACCAATCCGTTTTGAGAATATTCGACGAAACGAAGTGGCCAACCGGGTTTCAGTCAACAAGAAGGACATGGATGGCAACAAGCTGGTTTGTCGTTATATCGAGGATGATCGCCAGCAACGCGCATCCATGGTTTTGAGGGATGTGGAATATGTGATTGAAGCCCACTTTGAGTTTATCTCTCAAGAAGATCAGAATGAAGGCAAGCATCTCGACATGTTCAAAAGGCGGGCGGTAAAAGGCCAATGCTTTCATCGTCCCTACTTCGGTTGCCGCGAATTTCCGGTCAGCTTCGAGTGGTGCGATGCGGTTCCCGAATCGCCGTTCGCAGACGAACGCGATCTTGGCTTTATGCTACACGACATTGATTTTGATAACGACATGACACCTCGCTTTTTTCGTGCCGTCATGCAGGATGGAAAGATTGATTGCCGACAGGAGGTGGTCTCATGATTTTTCAGTCGCTAATAAGTCTGTATGACCGCCTTGCCAAAACAGGCGATGTTCCCCCCTCTGGATTCAGTGTTGAAGATGTTGGCTTTTTTATAAGTATCGATAAAGATGGAAATCTGATCGGTCAGCCCGAAGATTGGCGGCGTAAAATCAAGACTAATGTTTATGAATTTAATACATCTATTGTTCCTTATACAAACCAAGTGAATGTTCGTTCAGGAAATGCCTCTACGACACCTAACTTTATGGTTGATAAGGTGGACTATATTTTTGGAATGTCCGGAAGTACGCTGAAGAAGGTACATCACAAATCTTTTATTGATCGAATTCATGGAGTTTGTGGTGATTCAATCGATGAAGGAGTTGTTGCTATAAAAGCATTTCTTAAAAAATGGAATCCGGCTGATTCCGTTGATTTAAAAGGGTGGAAAGAGATGTGTGGAATCCATGGGAAATGGGTCGCGTTTCGATTGGACGGAGTTCCTGGGTTTATCCATGAACGTTCAGCAGTGAAGACGTTATGGATGGACTTTGTCTCTCGGGAAGAATTCCCGCAGGGAATCAGTTTTTTGGATGGCGATGTGAATGATTTGCAATCGCAGTATGCTCAATTCAAGTTTGGTTCCGGTGCTTCGTTGGTTTCTTTCAATGAGGTTGCCTACGAATCCTATGGAAAGAAGAAGGGAGAGAATGCTCCGATCTCGGTGGGAGCCGAGTTCAAGAGTTCGGCAGCTCTCAAATATCTTTTCCGGAGCCGGACTCAGCGGTTACGAATCGGCGATGCAACGACTGTTTTCTGGGCGGAGAAAAAGTCGCCGGTTGAAACCATGTTTGGCCAAATCCTGAATCCGTCCTTCGAGGACAAGGCTGCATCGATTCCTGTTCAGAAGTTTCTGGAGGTGGTTCGTAAGGGCGGTTTGCCAAACGAACTTGAATCGGATGGAGATATCAAGTTCTACATCCTAGGTTTATCGCTTAACAAAGCGAGGCTAGCCCTGCGGTTTTTCTATGTCTGCACGGTTGAAGAGTTAATGTGCCGTTTGTGCGACCACTTCCAATGTTTGGAAATAGAACGCTCCGAAAAGGATATTCTCTATCCTGGAATCTGGCATCTGCTAAAGGAAACGACTCGCGAGACCAAGGATATTTCACCTGTTCTCGGCGGAGCCTTGGCGCGCTCGATCCTGACGGGAGCAAACTATCCCCAGAACCTGTACCAAGGAGTTTTGAGGCGCATCCGCGCGGATGGGAGGATCAATTACTTGCGCGCATCCATTCTGAAAGCAGTATTGCAACGAAATCATAACAAGGAGGTTCCAATGTCATTGGATACGGAAAGACGGGAGATCGCATATCTCCTCGGACGGCTTTTTGCCGTTTTGGAAAAAGCGCAGTTGGATGCGCTGGGTAAAGTAAATACGACGATCAAGGATCGTTTTTTTAGTGCGGCATCCGCCACTCCGGCAAGTGTGTTTCCGCGCTTGCTCCGTTTGTCACAGCATCACATTGAAAAGGCGGAATATGGATACATTTCAGATAGACGGATTGCGGAGATCATGGAGCATGTCGAATCATTTCCGGCACATATAAACCTGCAGAATCAGGGACTGTTTGCCATTGCCTATTATCAACAGAAGAATGACTTATACCGTACGAAAAAAATAAAAATCGAAGGAGAAGAATAATGAGTGATCTCATCAAAAACCGCTATGAATTTGTATTGCTGTTCGATGTGAAAAACGGAAATCCCAATGGCGATCCCGACGGCGGAAACCTTCCGCGCATCGATCCAGAAACAGGGCATGGAATCACCACAGATGTTTGCTTGAAGCGCAAAGTGCGAAATTATGTCGAACTGGTAAAGGAGGATCAAACGCTCTTCAATATTTATGTCAAGGAGAAGGGGATACTCACGGAGCGCCGTCAGCCGGCGTATGATGCGGTTGCTGAAGTGAAAGATAAGTCGGAAAAGATCAGTCAGGCACGCGCGTGGATGTGCAAAAACTTTTTCGATGTCCGTACGTTTGGCGCGGTGATGTCTGTGAAAGAAAACAATTGCGGGCAGGTTCGTGGTCCGGTTCAGTTCGCATTTTCGCAAAGCATAGATCCGGTTGTGCCATTGGAAGCAACGATCACCCGCATGGCAGTAGAAACTAGAAAAGAAGCGGACTCCCAAGGAGGAGATAACCGGACAATGGGGCGGAAAGCTTATATCCCCTATGGATTGTATCGTCTCCACGGCTTCATCTCCGCGCCGCTGGCGAAGCAGACCGGATTTTCAGAAGAGGATCTCGAACTGTTCTGGAATGCGTTGCTTAACATGTTTGATCACGATCGCTCCGCCGCGCGCGGCGAAATGGGCACACAAAAGCTGATCGTCTTCAAGCACGACTCCGAACTCGGAAACGCCCCCGCGCAAAAACTGTTCAATCTCGTGACGGTTCAAAAGAACTGTGGCGAGAATCCACCACGTTCGTTTGCCGACTACATGGTGTCCGTTGGCGATGCGCCGAACGGGGTGGAATTAATTAAAATGTTATAAAATAAAAAATGAATATGTATCCTGAAGATAATTTTATTCAATTATCCTCTCTTCAACATTACCAATATTGCCCTCGCCAGTGTGCCTTGATCCATCTTGATCAGCAATGGTCTGAAAACAAATTTACGGCAGAAGGACAGGTGCAACATGAGAGAGTGGATAAAGTTGATCGCGAAACAAGAAGAAATTTAGTCGTTGAATATGCCCTGATTATTTGTTCGCATAGCTTAAGGCTGTCCGGAAAAGCAGATGTCGTTGAATTTCATAATGGAATTGCATACCCTGTTGAGCATAAAAGAGGTAAACCAAAGTTGGATACATGTGATATGGTACAGGTATGTGCTCAAGCTTTATGTCTTGAGGAAATGTTAAATCAAAAAATACCCGAGGGTGCAATATTTTATGGAAAACCCAGAAGAAGACAAATAATAAAGTTTACAAAAGCACTTAGGATCGAAACAATTGAAATAAGCAAAAAAGTACATGAATTAATTAGATCACAAAAAATACCATCTGCTGAGTATAATTCTAAAAAGTGTTCTGCGTGTTCTTTAATTGATATTTGTTTACCAAAATTGAAAAGGAGTGTCAATACATATATTGAAAATAACTTATTATGAAAAAATTGCTTAACACGCTTTACGTGACAACTCAACATACTTATTTAAAAAAAGAAGGACAAGCTGTAGCGATTATTTTAGATAATGAAACGAAGCTCAGGTTACCTGTTCATAATTTAAGTAGTATAATTACTTTTGGTGCAGTTTCACTTAGCCCCTATTTAATTCATTATTGTGCAGAAAACAATGTTTGTATTTCTTTTTTCTCAGAATATGGAAAATTTTTGGCTCGTGTTCATGGACCACGATCAGGCAATGTCTTATTGAGGCGAGAGCAATTCCGTTGGGCAGATAATGAAGATAAAAGTTTATGTATATCCCGAATGATTCTAATGGGGAAAATTCATAACTCTAGAGCTGTGATAAGAAGAGCTCTTAGAGATCATCCAGATAAAATTAATGTTATTAAAATGAAAGAAGTGGAAGCTCGATTGACCCATTACATCAATAGAGTGGGTAGATCAACAAATCTAGACGAAATTAGAGGAGTAGAAGGTGATTCTGCCGGAAATTATTTCTCTGTATTTAATGAAATGATAACTAACGGGAGTGAATGTTTTACATTTAAGGGTAGAAATAAACGACCTCCAACAGATCCTGTAAACGCCTTGCTATCTTTTTTATATACATTATTGGCGCATGATTGCAGATCAGCATTGGAGGGGGTTGGGCTGGACCCTTATGTAGGGTTTTTACATCGAGATCGTCCAGGAAGAGCCAGTTTAGCTTTAGATCTTATGGAGGAATTTAGATCATTTGTGACCGATAGGATTGCTTTAAGTTTGATAAATAGAAGACAGCTAAAAAAGAATGATTTTATATATACAGGATCAGGTGCAGTTATCTTGAAAGAAGAACCAAGAAAAACGCTATTAAATGAATGGCAAAAAAAGAAACAAGAAGAGATTATCCATCCATATTTGAACGAAAAGATTAAGATTGGTATTATTCCACATATTCAAGCTCGTTTATTGGCACGTTGTATTAGAGGTGATCTGGAAGCTTATCCTCCCTTTTTATGGAAATAGGAGTGTAGATGCTTGTAATTGTAAGTTACGATGTTTCAACGATTGATAAGGCAGGAAGAAATCGTTTAAGAAAAGTTGCTAAAAGATGTGAAAGTTTTGGGCAAAGGGTTCAAAATTCAGTTTTTGAATGCTGTGTCGATCCGGCGCAGTGGACAAATTTAAAGAATATTCTTCTTAATACCATTAACGAGAAAGAAGATTCACTTCGATTTTATTTTTTAGGAAAAAACTGGGAAAGACGAGTTGAACATCATGGAATAGGAGAAACATTTAATATTGAAAAAGACACAATGATTATTTGATAATTTGTTATGCGAACGTCAAGCAAGCAAACTTTAACCCGGAAGTTCGCACAGCTATAAATGGTTGATTTATAGGTATATTGAAAAACGGGGTGGAAAAACGTTAAACAAATATAATAAATTTGGAACAGTTCACATAAATTAATAAATTGAGTAGTGATTATTAGTAAGTTATACCTACTAAGTCGCTCCCCCCGCGGGAGCGTGGATTGAAACGGGTATTGTACCATCATAAGCAGTTGTATCACCGTCGCTCCCCCCGCGGGAGCGTGGATTGAAACAAGTTTTCAATGATCGTTTTGCAAGCGTTCCCGTGTCGCTCCCCCCGCGGGAGCGTGGATTGAAACGCTATCTCGGAGGCGTATAAAAAGGGAGAACCATGTCGCTCCCCCCGCGGGAGCGTGGATTGAAACCCAATAGTCGCTTTTTTCCATGCAAAAGAATCGGGTCGCTCCCCCCGCGGGAGCGTGGATTGAAACCTAAATCAAGGGTTGGAGTATCTGGGATATTTAGTCGCTCCCCCCGCGGGAGCGTGGATTGAAACAATAAATCAGCGTTATCTAAAACGGTGAATGTCGGTCGCTCCCCCCGCGGGAGCGTGGATTGAAACCACTTCATTCAATCCTGTCGAACAGTCATCCGTTAGTCGCTCCCCCCGCGGGAGCGTGGATTGAAACAAGTATTTGGGTGCGAGTCAAACAGCATTAACAAGTCGCTCCCCCCGCGGGAGCGTGGATTGAAACGGGTTGTGTGTAAACCATAACACCAGCGTCATTGGTCGCTCCCCCCGCGGGAGCGTGGATTGAAACCAATAAGTCAAGGCCTTGCTCAACTGCTACGATGTCGCTCCCCCCGCGGGAGCGTGGATTGAAACATGTATCTCGTACATCAAAAGTAAAATCAGATCCTGTCGCTCCCCCCGCGGGAGCGTGGATTGAAACGGGTTTCCGGGCGCACCTGAAACACCCGTCGAGGTCGCTCCCCCCGCGGGAGCGTGGATTGAAACGGAAATTGTAACGGCTGTTGAAAATGTAAGTGGGTCGCTCCCCCCGCGGGAGCGTGGATTGAAACTGCACATGTGCGCTGTATACCATACGCCGATAAGGTCGCTCCCCCCGCGGGAGCGTGGATTGAAACGTGGGGTGGCAATCAAAGCCCTGCAAGCGTTTGGTCGCTCCCCCCGCGGGAGCGTGGATTGAAACTGGTCTATTTATTGGTAAAGCACCTGATACAGTTCGTCGCTCCCCCCGCGGGAGCGTGGATTGAAACTCGACAACAAACATATCTTTCACATTTTCGTCAAGTCGCTCCCCCCGCGGGAGCGTGGATTGAAACCTCGTCTAATTTATCTTCCCATTCTTTTGTTGCGTCGCTCCCCCCGCGGGAGCGTGGATTGAAACCCAGTTCAACCACGCCATTGAGTTCAGTTGCAGGTCGCTCCCCCCGCGGGAGCGTGGATTGAAACTTCATACATAGCACCATTGAAAACAATTTGCTCACGTCGCCCCCCCCCGCGGGAGCGTGGATTGAAACCATTTATTAACCCAATAAGAATAATATTTTAAAGTCGCTCCCCCCGCGGGAGCGTGGATTGAAACACTAATACGGTCTTCTGTCGC
>CAYNBL010000013.1:0-27882 GCA_964395205.1 uncultured bacterium
GTAAATCCGATTTTAGTAAAATAATACTTGTTTTGGTCTTGGTAATCGGGGCTCAAGATGACAGACTTTGTTTTTTTTACCCTTTGCCTTTTGCTTTTTGCCGTGAAAACTCTTTTATCCTTCCCCTATCCTCATTCTCTTTGTCGCCCTTGAAATATATCTCAAGGAACACAACTTCTTCTAATTTGGGAAAGAATGCATAGATCACTCTTAATCCGGTTTGATTTCCTCGTCCGGGAATGGATCGTGAGGCTATTTTTCTGATCTTATAGAACTGCAGGTTTTCGGCGTTTCCTGCTCCTTTTATCTCTTCTACATTGTGACACATGCCCTTTACATGACATAATTCGATGGCGTTTTTCTTTACGCGCTCAAAATCCTCTGCAAGCGTTATGTATCGCTTTGCGAGTTTCTTAAAATCCCGATTGAATTCAGGTAGAGTTTTATACTTTATCATCGTATTGTCGCTGTGAAAATTCCGGTGTGCGGTAGAATACGGATTCATAATCGATTTTATGTCCGTCTTCAGCGGTGATCCAGGGGACATCTTTGTGAGAGTATTCCTGCATTTGCTTTGCGTTAAAATCTTTAAAACGCTGAATATTATTATCTATGAGCTCTTTTTCACGAGCCGATAGGTTTTTTAATTCCGCTTTTCTTAAGGGTAGGAACTTCTGCTGTTCGTATTGATAGCGTTTTGCCTTTACGGACATCAAATCACCCTGTTCTTCCATTTCCTTCACGATATCCGAGAAAGCAGGCGGCGTGGGACCAAAATGATTTTTAATATAGACGGCTCCCATTAATTGCTCCTCATATTTCTCGTAGTAATCGAAATCGATGAAGTATAAAAGCTTACACAGCACGGCCTTCCCCACATTGGGACGGGCACCGATCTCCTCAAGGATATAGAGCAAGACCTCTTTGAATCTCTCCACATTGTCCTGAGGAACTGAAATGCGAATTTCAGGGTGCTCGGTCTTTTGTTTACCGCTTCCATCTTTTTCCAATACCACGCTTGGTTTAGGATTAAGTCTTTCTTCAATAACATCTTCGACATTCATTCCGTAGAATTTTGCCAGTTTTTGTGCCTGGGATACATTTAGTAGTTGTGTCCCCTTCTCAATTGCGACATATGTTGGTCTCGAAACTCCAATGACTTTTGCTATATGTGCTTGAGTTGCGCCCTCTTCTTCACGAAGCGTCTTCATGAACGAACTCATTTTTTCTCCTTTTTCTTTTAATAAACATCCTAACTTAATACATGTCGTATTATTTTACAAGTACTATGTTGGTATTGTTTACATTTGGTGACTGGTGTCACATATTAGACTGAACTAAAAACCACAAATCTTTCTTCCAGCCTTTCCCGATCGGGCCAATCTTATTTATAAATTAACTGTAGATTTAAAATATTTTGACGTTTCTTCATTTATGTAAAAATAATATAACTTGCTTATGTTTCACAGGTCATGAGAGATATTAAATTAGTTAAGTTGTAAATCAATTAACTAATTCTAAATATGCTTTTAAAGCATTATGAATTCTATACCGTTTCGTACCTAGCTTTTTAGAAAGTATTTTAAATTTAATATCAGAATCAAATTCATATTCATATTCAAATTTTTCAGCTTTTACTTCTCTACCAAGAATTGTAAGAGATACCAAATGATCAATAAAACCATCAAACTGATTTTCGTGTTCAAATTTAATTTTAGATTTAATTGCAATATCTCTAATTTCTGTTTCTGACAATATTTGATTTTCACCCAATAGATTATACATAAATTCTTCCATTTGCTCTATTGATATACCATTCTCAACTATAATTGATTTAAAAACCCAGTTTGAGTATTCTTCTTGTGCAGAGAGTAGATCACTTTCAGTAATCATAGTGTGCCCTCTGGAAACAGCTAAATTCTTTGCGCTAGATAAATAATATATTAAGTCTCTCGGTCTTGGAAAGATATTGTCTGAAATATAATTTCTGGTATTTATGCCGCTTACTTTTTTAGCTATATATTTCTCCCATAAATCACTTGCTACGACATCAAATCGTGATAACTTCTCAAACCTTGATTCTATAATTCTAAATAAGGTTTCATTATCTTTCCATGATAATCTTGAATACTCAATTTTATCTGGTTCTCTTGCCAACATCATAACATTTTTAAAAATATCACTTCTTAGAAAAATAGTTAAATGGAAAGTAAATTTATAATCATTATGGGGATTAGGACGAAAATCTTTTGATATTCTCCCCACTACACCAAGTAGACCCAAAATAAATTTACTTAAACTTTCTAAATCATTATCTTTTCTCCAAGATTTATCTAAATTGTCAATCAGTATTATAAGTTTTCCATTCTTTTTAATATTTTTTACTATATGGCCTTTCAAGTCTTTAATAATATTATCGTGCAATATTTCAGAAACTTTTATCCGAAAATTATTTTGTGTTTCTTCTTCAACACTTAATAATTTATCAATTTCCTGTTCAAGTCTTGTTGAAAAGTCTGTAAGAATTATATCACGATTTGTTTCAACATATTTAATGAATTTATCCTGATCTTCATCAATTGCATAGGGTGGCATATCGCTTAGTTTCATATATAATGATTTTGAAATTTCAGTATAAATAAGGAATTTCCAAATTGCTTCAAACATAAATCCACTTTCAAACTCATTTTTCATTTGATTAAATAATGTAATTAAACCGTCAATTTCAAAATTTATCGGTTTAATTAAACAAATATGATTTCTAATATCTCCCGAAAGTAGTTGCTTTAAAAAATATAGTGTGGCGGTTTTTCCTGTCCCTTTACGTCCAATTACAATATTATATTCACTTTTAATTAAATTTTGGGAATGTGATGTTTCTATAAAATAATCAAAGATATTTTCACTTTCATGTTCAGCAATAAATTCTCCGAAAATAATTTTCTGCAATTCAGTTCTTTCTCTATACTTAAATTCTTTGCTTTTTCTCTTTAAGATAAGTTGAGCTGCATCATCCTTGATTCTTTCTAAAAAACTTCTAACACTTTGCTGACATTCTTCTCTATTTGAATATTTAATTAATAATTCTTTAAAATCTAATGGTGAATCATAAGGATTTTCACATACCATTAATACCCTTAATCCTATGCCAACAGATAAACCTGAAATAAAAGCACATTTTGAATTGTGTATTTCATATCCAGTTCTATAAGTTGATGAAAACTCAATTAATATTGTTGGAGCAGTAAATATTTTTTCAATATACCATGTTAATGGATGTGTTTTACTTTCTACTGGATCATCAAGTAAATACGGTAATTTGAAATAATTTATTTCATTAATAATATCTTGAGAATAATTTGTATCGTATAGTCCTTTAACATAAAAAAGAGCATAATCGTTTTCATTTACTTGAATGCTTTCAATTAATTGATCATATAATGCTTCTTCTTTTTTATATATTTCTTCTTTAGCAAATTTTGTGGTGATATTATTTGAATTTATATAAGAAGAATATCCTATGCTTGTAAAAAATCCTAGTTCCTTGAAATGCTTTTTAGATTCAATATTTGATTCATCAAATATTATCCAAATTGGCTTTTTCATTGTTATGGCATATCCTAATTCAAATAGCACATTATCATTCATTCCAGTTAAATCTGCACAAAAAAAATCACAATTATTAATTTCTTCAATTATTCTACTAATAATCAAATTACCAGATATTTTCAGCTCTAGCCATGACTTAATTTCTGCTATGCCTGAGAAGCTGTTGTTAATTTCTTTTATTGCTTCTTCAATGAATTCACCACAATATTTTGGCTCAGATGAATATGCAAAAAAACCTTTTTTCATAATATCCCTATTAATTTAATTGTTATTGATTTTTTCCCAATCACACCCCTCTCCCATTCACAAATGTCTCAACAAACTCCACAATTCGCTTGATAATACGATCGCCGAGTGATTTGCGAACGAGTACAGATGGTTGTTCTCCATCAATTAATGCCAGGGCTTCATCGCGAATTGGTTTGCGTTCTGCAAAAAGATAGTTTTCGATGAGTTTGGTCGTTTTTTCGGGGATAAGATTTTCTTCTTTGACCAGTTTGTCAAAGGCTTTTTCCTGCTCGGCATTCCAGTATTTTTCAAATTCTTCGGGGATATTGTCTGAATCTTCGATGATCGGGAGATTTTCTAATATAAATCGTTCAATAAGTTCGCGTTTGCTACGTAAGTGTGCCTCGCCCGATAATAGATCCATAATGCTCTTGCGAAGGTTTTCTTTTTCGCTGTCTTTGGCGTCTTTAAGATTGGCCAATAGCTTTAAAATATAGGCGACGTTTATTTCATCGCGGTGCAGGAGTTCAAGTTCAAAATCGACATCCTCTAGTATGGAAACTTTCTCTACTTGATTATCGACTTTAACTTTTTGCCATAGATCTAAATATTTGCTCTTGAAATCATTATAAAGCTGTTCGTTCATGGACAGATCTTCCCACTTAAAATCGGCAAAGGTGACCAGCACATTTAGCAAACGCATAAGTTTGCGGAAGGCTTTGATGAATTTTAATTCATCTTCTTCACTGAGCAGATCATTCACGCTATTTATCGTAGGCGTAATTTGCATCAGCTCGAGAAATGTTTCATTGAATACTTTGACATATTCACTATAGGGCTGAATGATAATTTCTTCAATAGCTTCTTTATTGCTAAAAAGCGTAATGGCTTCGTCGGTATTTTTCTTAAGATTACGAAATACAACGATATTACCCTGGGATTTCTGCTCATTTAAAATGCGATTGGTGCGCGAATAAGCCTGTATGAGGCCATGATATCTGAGGTTCTTGTCAACATACATGGTGTTCAAGGTCGGACAATCAAAGCCGGTTAAGTACATGTTGACGACCAATAAAATGTCAATCTTACGTTCTTTGACTTTCTTGGAGATGTCTTTGTAATAATTGTAAAAGGACTGACTTTCCTTGGTGGAAAAATTGCTGCCGAACATCGTGTTATAATGCCCAATAAATTCATCTAATTTCTCGCGACTGTGTTGATGCAAGCCGTATAGAACTTTGGCATCGTTAACTACCGATAATTCTTCTGGCAAGAATCCGTTGGCATCGGCGTCATCTTCATTGGCTACATAGGAAAAAATGGTGGCGATCTTTAAATTGTGTTCACCGGCTTCTTTTTTCTTTTGCAGGATATCGTAATATTTGATCAGGGTCTTAATACTACTCACACAAAACATGCCGGTAAATTCGCCATTGTGTGTTTTGCGTTTATGATTGGCAATAATGTAATCGCTGATCTTTTCCAAACGCTCATCGGATTCCATGAGTTCTTTGGTATCTATGGCTTCCACTTCGATATCAATTTCGGTCGCAGATTCTTTTTTCTTGTATCGTCCGACATATTCAACCGAGAATTTTAATACATTCTCATCTTTTATAGCGTTTGTGATAACATATTTATGCAAACATTCTTCAAACAACTCTTTGGTGGTACGTTTGCCTGTTTCGTTCTTGACGGCATTCTCGGCAAAAATAGGTGTGCCGGTAAAACCAAACATTTGAATATTATTGAAAAAGGATTTTATGCGACGGTGCGTTTCGCCAAACTGTGAACGGTGGCATTCATCAAAGATAAAGACAATGCGTTCGTCCTGCATTTTTTCCATTTTGGCAAAATGACGATGCTTACTGATCGCTGTGTTGAGTTTTTGAATGGTTGTCACAATCAGTTTAGTATCATCTGAAAATTGTTTGACCAAAATCCGTGTATTATCGGTACCATCTACACAACCCTTGCTAAAGCTGTTGAATTCTTTGATGGTTTGATAATCGAGATCCTTGCGATCGACGACAAAAACCACTTTCTTAACCTTGGGAAGTTTGGTCAGGATCTGAGAAGCTTTGAAAGAGGTTAAGGTCTTGCCCGACCCAGTAGTATGCCAGATATAGCCGTTCTTACGTGAATGCATCACCCGATCGACCAGCGCTTCTACCGCATAATATTGGTAAGGACGCAGAACCATGAGAATTTTATTTGTTTCGTTAAGCACCACATACTTGCAGATCATTTTAGAAATATGGCAAGGTTCTAAGAACTCGGAGGTAAAGCCATTGAGGATATTGGTGAGGCGTTTATTATTAACATCGGTCCAATAGAAGGTTTGTTTAAATGACTGAAAGCGATTATTGGCATAGTATTTGGTGTTGACACCATTGCTGATGACAAAGATTTGGATGTACTGAAACAAAGCCGCGTGAGCGCCAAAGGAATGACGCTGATAACGATTGACCTGATTAAAAGCTTCTTTAAGCTCCAAGCCACGTCGCTTGAGCTCTATTTGAACTAAAGGCAAGCCATTAATCAAGAGCGTGACATCGTAACGGTTTTTGTATTGACCCTCTATTGTTACCTGGCGCGTAACCTGAAACTCGTTTTGGCACCAATGATCGATTTCCATGAACTCAAAATAAAGATCCTTGCCGTTGTCCCGGATGATATGCTGCTTTTCACGTAGGGTCTTTGACTTTTCAAACACCGAACCCTTGCTGAGGATATTGAGTACCTTGTCAAATTCCTTATCGGAAAAAATCAGCTTATTGTGCTTCTCTAACTGTCGCTTTAAATTCGCGATCAGCTCAGCTTCATTGGGTATTTGCACAAGCCCATACCCCAACTCATTTAGCTGCGCTACAAGTTGATCTTCTAATATTTGTTCAGATTGTCTACTCATTTTACACTTCGCTTATCATATTATATTTTATTCTATTTATCGTTTATCATTTATCGTTTATTGTTTCTTCCTCGTTTCTTAAACGAACATCTTCTGTAAGAGCCCTTTCTTCCACGTTTCCATTTGGTCAATTTGGGCTTGACAATTAGTAATTTTTTTATCAATTATAGACAATAATCCAATAATCTTATTTTGTTCAATTGTTGTTGGAAGTTTAATTTTTAGTTTAAATAATTCTTTTTCATGAATTCGTTTACTACCTGTACCGCTTGCAATACTTTCTAATTCTTTATAATAATTTTTACGTCCAAGAAAATAATACAAATATGAGGAGTTGATCTTTGTTTTATCAATATTTAGTGTTGGTACATCTCCTGAGGATAAAAAACCATCATACTCATCCGGAATAATACCAAAAGCTCCATTAAATAGATTTTGTTTACCATATATGAATTGATCCTTATGTCTTACAAAATAATTTGTAGATCCTAATGATAAGCTTTCAGTCCTTTCATTAATATGTATTCCTTTTAAGTGGAGCTTGACAGTTAATATTTTCGTCTTATCAATAATTTTTGGTCTAGTTTTGTTAGGAATACTTAAAATATCCCCCAACTTCTTCTCTTCCCAGTCTGGAAAATCCTCCCCATGCTCATCTTTGAATCTTATCTCACGAGAGAAGATTTTCTGCATCAGGCTTTTTTTGTATTGTTCCAGCAGTTCTTTTTTCTTTTTAAGGGCTTGGAGTTTCTCGTCGACCACTGAAAGGAAGCCCGCGATTTTTTCTTGTTCGGGGAGGGAGGGGAACGAAATCGTAACCGTCGCAATATCATTTTGTCCAATTGTTGTCATTGTTGTAGTTTTCCCCCTTTTTACGAACTGCAACCTTGACTTAGACGTAGTAAAATTATATGCTAAAAATTGTGGACTAGATATTTTTTTTATAGGTCGCATACGAATTAAATGACCATCATAAGTTATATCTTCTGCTTTGCTAATATTTACATTCGTATGCGCAATTCCCTCTTTTACTAACGAAGATCTTGTGAAAAATATATCTCCGTATTCAACTTTGTTATTTTTAAATTCTTTTTCATCTATATCAACAAGGGTAAGTGTCTCAACATCAATACTATCTCCAACATACATATCCTTGACATTAATTATTCTATAACCCCTCCCAACTTTTTGAGGATCATTAAATACGCCATTGCTGAAACCGTTTTCAGTTAAATCTACAAGTTTCCTTATATCCCATTCCCCTTCAAACTCAGGAAACCGCAATTGTGGATTTTGAGAAATCATATTCCCCATCTATTTTTTATATACATTGAATTTCCTGTTTTAGGATAATAATTTGGATAATAATCCTTTTTAAAAACACTTAAGGCATTAGAATCTCTTTCAATTAATCCATATTCAAGCATGTACATTAATGCAATTGAAGGACTTCTTGATTTCCCTAAGCTACAATAAACAAATACTTTGTTGCCTGCTTGTAATTTTTGATGAATAAACTCTAAAGCGGGATTTATCATTTTATCATTTACATATTTTGGATCTTTGCCATCTATCATATTTAGATAAATGGCATCGGTTTCTAGTTTAAATAGATAGTATGGGTTATCCTCATTACATCCTCTTCCAGTCCACCCAACAACTGATTGGTGACACACATAACCATTAACTCGATTTAGTGCACAAACAATTTTCATTTCATGTTGAATTGCATCATTATATTCTTCTTTTACTCCCACATATAGTTCTATTCCTTTAATTTTCTTCATTATTAAAATGGCCTTTCTATATTGAGTTCTTTACAATAGTCAGCAATTTTCTTATCCGTATCTTCCATACTGCTTTCAAGCTCTTTTAATTCTTTAGCAATCGCATTTATATCAATGTCTTCTTCCACTTCAAAGGTATCTACATAGCGAGGGATATTAAGATTGTAATCGTTTTTAGCTATTTCTGTTAACGGTGCAATATAAGAATATTTTTCAATGACTTTGCGATTGCGATAAGTATCGATAATCTTGTCAATATTTTCCTGTCGCAAAATGTTCTGTGTCTTGACTTTTTCAAATTCCCGGCTAGCGTCTATAAAGACAATATCCTCCGGGTTTTCACGGCATTTTTTAAAGACTAAAATACAGGTGGGAATACTGGTACCGTAAAAGACATTTGCCGGTAAGCCGATCACGGCATCTAGATAGTTTTTTTCTTCAATTAAGTATCGGCGAATATGACCCTCAGCACCGCCCCTAAACAAAACACCGTGCGGCAAAACAATCGCCATGCTTCCATTTTCAGCCAAATGATAGATCATGTGCTGGACAAAAGCAAAATCCGCTTTACTTTTAGGTGCCAATTTGCCGTATTGAGAGAAACGATCGTCTGACATGAATAATTGATTCGCGCTCCAATGCGCTGAAAAGGGTGGATTTGCCACAATGGCTTCAAATTGTTTATCGAGATGTTGCGGATGCTCTAAAGTATCTTCCTGTTTGATATCAAACTTGCGGTAATGCACATCGTGCAAAATCATGTTCATACGAGCCAAGTTGTAGGTTGTGCGATTGAGTTCTTGTCCGTAAAAATTACTCACCTCATCTACTTCCTTAGCCACACGCAAAAGCAAGGATCCCGAGCCACAAGTGGGATCATATACCGATTTTAGCTTTGTCTTCCCAGTGGTGACCAATTTAGCCAAAATCATACTCACCTGCTGAGGTGTGTAAAACTCTCCCGCTTTCTTGCCAGCGCCACTGGCAAATTGAGCAATGAGATATTCATAGGCATCGCCTAGGACATCCAATTTACTTTGCTCAAGTTTGAAATCAATTTTATCTAAATGGGACAGCACCTTCGCAATAATGCCATTACGCGCCTCGGGCGTTCTACCCAATTTTGTGCTATTGAGATCCATATCCTCGAAAAGGTTATCAAAGTCCTCTTCACTGGCCGTTCCCATAGTCGAATTTTGAATATTGATCAGAATCTTTTGGATATCCTCAATAATAAAATTCGAGACACTTTCGTCTGAATCGTTATTACCTCGCTTAGCAATCTCCGAGAACAACTCCGAGGGCTTTAAAAAATAGCCCAGCTTATCCAGAGCCTCTTCACTGATGGCTTCGATATATTGCTTACCCTTATCTGTATTCTCATTAATATCTTTATAATTGAGACCATCGGTCTTTAAAATTTTGTTGGCATACATGTCCATCTTTTCGGACAGATATTTATAAAAAATAAAACCCAGAATATAATCGCGAAATTCATCCGCGCCCATCTTACCCCGTAAGGTATTGGCGATATTCCAGAGTTGTTGTTCTAATTGTCGTTTTTGGTCTTCGGGCATGGGGTTCCTTTAATTTTCTTGGTTTTCCAAATACTTTTCAGCTAATATCCACAAATTAATTCCCTTTTCATTAACCCAATGCCAATTACCATTAACACCGCCAGGATCTTTTTTATCGGGATGTGCATTTTTAAAAAACTGCCATGTTAAGGTGCTTATCGAATATTCATTATTATCAAAATCCCATTTTACCGAATTACTTTGCCCTAATTTACCGGTTATTTCAGCACTAAATTTTGAATCTTTTTCATCATACTTTATATGTTTAGGCAACGCATGTTTTAAGAATATCTTATCGCCTTTTTTAAGCAAATCATTTTCTATAAGAATCTTCATTGTTCGTTGTCTATTTCTTTTATTTTTTGTCTCTTGTTCTTCTTTTTCTTGAATGTCAACAAGATATTGCTGAGCTTCTTTTAGAGGAATGATTTTATTTGGTACAATTACTATTTGATCACCAATTTTGTGAGGTTTAATTTTAACGCAAGAAATATCTAATCCATTAGAATTCAGCCATAATACAGTCGTGGTAATCTCTTGTGAAAAATCTTCCGAACAAAGAATAATTCTAGGATTATTAGAAAGCTCATTAAAATCTAGATCTTCAATAAATTCTTGAATATTTGCTCTCGAGATTTCAGATGAGGGATTTTTAATACCTAAAGATTTTTTTTGATAATTATTATAATAAGGTAATAGTTTTTCTATTGTCATTGAGGATGTCATTGCCGCATACCTTAAAGCCTGTAAGTCAGCATATCCAGCATATGAATCGCGTTTAAGTTCAACAACAACTAGATTCCCTTTTCTATCGATTGCCAAGATATCAAGTCTATCTTTTGAATTAACAAATCGATCAAATTCAATAGCAACAACTAAAAGTTCTTCTCCTAAAATCTCTGGAGCTTCTCTTATCCATTCCTGAATATGTTGCCTTTCCCATATTTTAAGTTCTGAGAATGTGCACTCATCAATTTTATCAAATTTTGATAATTCCTTATTCACAGTAAGAATCATAATAATATTCCTTATATAGCTGAATTTTTAGACATTGCTTAATCCTTCAATAGTTAGAAAATTTATAGATAAGCAGGAAGATTCACAAGGGATATTCTGTGATTGGCATCACAGAAGCAATTGACAATTGACAGAGGACAAAGGACAATTATAAGAAATGAGAAGAAAGATATAAGATATAAGAGATGAGAGTTAATATGTTGATAGGTCGATGAGTCGATAAGAAAAGAGATGAGAGATGAGAGTCAATATGTTGATAGGTTGATGAGTCGATGAGTTGATGGGTTGAAGAAAAGAGATAAGATATGAGATATGAGATATGAGATATGAGTGTATTCCGAATAATTACCATTCTACAGGTTTTTTTAAAACGAATCCGTCTTTTTTCTTTACTTCTTCAGGGAATTGGCTATCTGCTATTTTTTTTCTTCCAAGCACCATTGAGCCTTTTGCAACTAGAGAAATTGAATTATTGTATCGTTTTGGTGGGAAAATAACAAATACTCGTTTATTAGAATATTTTTTATGAATTACTTTTATCGGGGGAACCAAATCACTATCACCTGAAATCAGCATGGCCATATCATACTTATCATCAAATCCATCAATTAACATTTGTGTCGCAATATTTACATCCGTCATTTTTTCGTTGAAGCTCATTCTTATATTACCGCAACGTTTGCATTCAATTGGAATACTTTGATATTTTCCATAGAATATTTTTACGCCAACACTTTCCAAGGCTTCAATAAATGTATTTTGACGCTTAACTTTTTCTGGATTATTGCTTACATGACTTGTGAAATATTTTATTTCTACAAGTTCTTGATTAGGCTTCAAAAGATTATTAACTAATTTAGTTAAATCAAGCCATTTGAATCTTTCAAAACCTGCTTGAATTAAACCAAAATATAGATTAAATCCATCAATATAAACTGTTACTCTTTCTAAACTAGATTTTTTGCTTGTTTTTTCATTCATAATAATTTACCTTCATTTACTAACAGCGCTAAAGATAGCATCTTTAGTCCGACGCTCCGCAAGGAGCGTTTCTCTTTCATCCAATTTTTCAAATCCAATATAAGTTAAATGAATAATTAATAATTTTCAAATTAATAAACAATAGATTGCTATTTAATTTCACACTTATCTGTCGCAAAGATAAAAGCATCAAAGACTTGTCCGTCAAAGAAGATGCCTTGTTGTGGGAGGTTGTTGGAATTCTTAAAAGCTTTTAACACTTCATCAAATCTGTTTTCAATACTGATTTGTCTACTCTCAATATTATTTAATCGTCTCAACATATTCCAATTATTTGAATAATTTTTTCTTAACTCTATAAATGCTTTCATAATTTGAACGCTAATTTTTATTGCAATATCACTTTTTAAAACTGCAGATAGCATAGATACACCCTGTTCTGTAAAAACAAAAGGATTCGAAGTATTATGCTTTATAGTATTTAACCGGTCACAATTTGTGACCAGTTCATTTTTTTCTTCATCATTTAGCTGAAATCGAAATTCCATGGGAAATCTTTCAATATTCCTTTTTACAGACTGGTTGAGTATTTTTGTTTCAAGCTGATATAAATTTGCAATATCTCTATCGATCATTACCTGTTTTTTCCGAATAGTAAATATCATATTTTGAATATCCGGGCGCATATCTTGGTTTTTTATGGTCGCAAATTGCGACCTTAAAACATTGTTTTCTTCCTTGGTCAATTGAGAAAGGACAAATGACAATTAAGAGAAGAAAGATAAACTATGGATGATGAGTTATGGATGATGGATGAAAGAATATTTGTGATATGGGTCACATATCTTGCTAATCAGGTATCATATGATACTTTTTTCTTGCGTCGACGACATTTATTTGCGATATTTGGGCATAATCATTGAAAAGGTACCACTATCTGTATAGAGAAAACCATTATTCAATTACTCGAGGAAGAGCATTACAGATTCGGTGATCGAGCTTATGCTGAAATGCGCAAACAACTTCGAATACAGAGCAAAGATTGCGTGCGTTTTATTATTAAATCACTGAAAAGCGGTATTACATTAAAAGAAAAAATATTTGATAAAAAACCTCATCTAGGTGAGAAATTTTGGATACTGAAAAATACAACAGAAGAAGATATTGATGCCTATATCAAAATGCGTATTCAAAAACTTGCTCATGAAACCGTGATTATTTTTTCAGCACACAAAGATCACTTTTACATCAAAAAGGGAGTTTGAAAATGAGATGTCCTACCTGCATGAAAGAGACCCTCGAAACAAAAAGAGGTGATTATTTAGAAGGCAAATATCTAATCAAGGATACCGAATGGGAAGAATGCTCCTCTTGCGGTGAAAAACTATTTGGTCCCAAGATACTTGAAGAACTTGATCGGGCTTTTTATGTTAATAATGATCTCATCTTTCCTGAGGAAATAAAACAACGACGTGAAAGCTGCGGAAAAACCCAGCAAGAACTTGCTGATGCGATTAATGTATCGGCAAACAGTATTAAACGCTGGGAAAAGGGTTCATATATTCAACCTGAGAATAAAGATAAGCCTATGAGAGAAATATTTGCCCAATGGGAAAATAAAAACCTTTCAGCTAAAAGTATTAAACATTGGATCCATACCTTAATGGATAAAAATTATTCCGCCCCACTTGCATTTGCAACTAATACAGAGGGCAATGTCTGTAAAGAAAAAGAGAAAGATTTAAACGAAATAATTAAGAAGATCAAATAATGTACGATTTAAGTGATATCCGAACCTATGTAGATTCTATTATCGAGCTATGTAAACAAGCTCCTGATAAACCACTCGACATTATAAAAATCACTAAAATATTAAATCTAAAATTGACTTATTTCGATAGAGAATCTTTGGACGAAGATGATCAAAACATCAGGGGAATCCTTGACTATACTAAGAAAAGAATATATATCCGCAATGAAGAAGTTGAACCAAGAATGCGATTTACTTTTGCTCACGAATTAGGTCATTATGCTCTTCCGGATCATATCCAACATTTTTCAAATCGTAAAAAACTCTGTACCGATGATATCTGGAACTCCAGAGATAATTCATTCGAAATAGAAGCGAATCAATTTGCCGGAGAATTACTATTTAAAGGCTCTTATATAAATAAACTCTATGAAACTCAACCCATTGTAGATTTTGAAATGATTGAAAAAATCGCCCTTGAATCTGATGTAAGCTTTGAAGCAACATCGCGTCATCTTATCTCAAACTCACCGACTCAACAAATTCTTTTTATCTACTACAAAGAACATCCCGATAAACAACCCAGCGTCACCTGCTCCCATGCAATGTCCAATGGTATGGCGATGGGAATATTCAAGCCCTATTTTGCTCCAAAAATGAAATTAATAGAGGAAGAGCACTTTACAATGGAAGAAAAGATTTTTGATGATCTTATACTTGGAGCAGATGTTAACTTCACTCAAAATGAATATAAACGATCTTATATTTTAACATTGAAAAAGGTTAGAAGAATCATTGGGTAGCGCTGGAGATGGACATTTGGGCGCTATGATCATATTGCAATGGATGAATATATCATCATGCCTGATCATTTTTATGGGATTATAAGAATTCTTCCTAAATCAGAATCAAATGTACGGGAGGCTCGAGAGTCGCCCCTACATTTAGGCTATCCTGGCAAAGATTGCCCCTTCCCATTATCACAATTTTATATACTTCATCCTCACTGGCTTCTGACTACCTGCTTCTTTCAGCGAAATAATATACATCCCACTTGGTAAATCCTGAATATTGATATTCTTCTGCGTTCCAGCGGCATTTCCGTGATAGATACGTTTTCCAACGAGATTATAAATATTGATTTCCACATCCACATTCAAATTATTCTGATATTGCAGTGTCAGCATATTCCGTCCCGGATTTGGGAAGGCTAAAAAGTTCTGCAGTCCAATTTGGGCTATGCCAGTTTCTTCTGTGATCACAATACGGTAGTCGTTGCCATTATTATTATCCCAGGTGTTATCGGCGTAGTTGATGACGAAGTTGATCTCGGTGACGGTTTGGGCGGGATCGTTGAAGGGACCGATGGTGACGGTGAGAGTATTTTCTGTTGGACCGTTAAAAGCGGTGCGGCAAGCTTTGCCGTCGCTCCACATCGTGGATCCTGCGGGACGATAAACCACATTGGGTGCCGTCCAGTTGTTCACAGCCCAGTGCAGGGTGGCGCCTTGGCCAATGCCATCGAGGGTGATGGTAATACTATCCTCGGGTGTGGGGTTCACGGGGTCCCAGGACAGTCCTTCTCCGCCTCCCCCGCCACTGTAGGATTCGCCGATCCACACATGCTGAATGAGTGAACGGGCAATATTGCCGTTGAGATCTTCGGCTTCAACATAGTAGTCAATCAGTACATCATGCTTATCCTCGATCATGGCGCTGTATTCTTTGGCTTTATGATCAGGCAAAGGATCGGTCTGCGATGTGATGGCGGTATCTGTCATGGACACATGGATCCATGAACCTACATCATTACCGCCAATATAGGTCTCGTTATCATTAGAATTTTTATCGTTCAACCCATCTGTATCTTCGCGATACATTAATTCGACACGGGAGAGTCCGCTGACATCGTAAACATAGGTCCAGACTTTCATATCGGAGTTTTGGGCGAGCGTGAATTCCGTGCCGCCGGGATTGTAAGGATCGCGCTGAGGCAAGAAGATCGTAGGTGCCGTATTATCCGTTCCGGTAGATAAAATACTTTCAATTTCGCTCATGGCAAGATTGGCCGCGCGCGTGGGATGGCTGTCCCATAGTCCGCCCTCGCTACCATCCCAATACCAGTAGCAGGATGTTTGTCCCATAGTCAGCCAGTTCCAGGCTTCACCAACAGCTGCATTTGTGGAATCCATTTGCTCTGCCGTTCTGACGGCGTTAGACGCAGCGGTGATCACGCTCCAGGAATTGCGATCGGGAGAGTAGCCGTTCAGTCCGGGCTCGCCCAGCCATTTAAGGAATTCAGGATCGCCGTTATCTGCACCGACCCATGAACCGGGTTCCACATGAATGATATCATCCGTAGCAGGCGAAAAACGATCGAGATAATCTTGCACGGTGGTGCATTCAAAACGCGAGGATTTGCTTTGCAACCAGATGACAAAAGAGTCAAAATTAGAACCATAATAAGAATCACTGCCCCCACCCCAATTATCACCATCGTGATGCAGAACCACCAGAATGGGATGATCCTCATCTGTATTGTGACTTTCCAATTGGCTCATAACATCTTCATATAAAAGTGCCCCAAAACCGCCGCGTCCGTCCTCATGGCCAAGATAGCGGGAGGTCGGGACAACGATGATCTTTTGCGAGATCCCGGTCTCGGGGTTGATGTATTCAGCATAATGAGGCTGATGTCCCCAGGCGGCCGAGATCTTGGTCGGTGCCCAAAGATTGTTCAGTTGTTTCCAGTCATTGGGGTCAGAATTGAGCACATCCGCACGATTGGGTTCATAAAGATTTCCGCCGGTACTGTAGGGATAATTTTCGCAGGCCCGCTCGAAGTGGATATTATCCACCAGCACCCACTCAATACCTTCATCCACCAGCGCCGGGATCATATGTTCCGCAAAAGCATTTTCCGGCGGGAACATGCCCTTGGAATAATTCCCCGAGAAATTTCCGTCAAAGGTCGCCTTGTGCATGCTGATCTGTCGGCGTATATCCTCGTAACCAATAAGCGGCATAAGTGGATGATATTCGCCAAAGCCAACCATATCGATGCGCGGATTTCCCAACGTGGTTGTTTGGGCTTTTATACTGTTCCAATGGGATTTCCAATCCGTGTAATTTCCGTTACTGGCCATTTCCAATTGATTTAGATTCTGAACCAGCGAACCCGAGAAGCTCACCTGGGCACCGAGATGGCCGAGAGACGCATTAATGCCCTCGGTGATCGCATTCTTGGGCCAAGAGTTGTAAGGACCCGAGCGAGAATTGAAAACATCATAAAGATTATAAGAGTAATGCCCGGCATCGGCGGTTTGCACCACATTCTCACCGGGATAATAAATGGGCTGATGCATGTGCCAGAGAAAAGCGATGTATATTTTTGGAGTGGCGAAGAGGAAGCTTCCTAAGATCAGAAGCATGACAAATATTTTGGGGAAGATTTTTTTCATTGTGTCGCTCGTTGGTTATTAGATGAAAAATTAAGAAAAATATAAAGAAGATACAATGGGGAAATGTAGGGGAAAATGTAGGGGCGACTCTGGAGTCGCCCGTACCCTCATTCTCATATCATTTTTATTAATTTCCGTGACCATGATCACAAATTTGCTGAGGAAGTGTTTTATTAATATTTATTTCATGTAGATTTCCACATGAGAACACGCAAAATCATCAGATTAAAGGGATATAATTATTCAAAGAAGGGATGGTATTTTGTGACGATCGTGACCCAGGATCGTTTATATTTGTTTGGAAACGTCATTGATAAGAAAATGATTTTGAATGATTCGGGAAAAATGATCCAAAAATGGTATTATTTATTAGAAAATAAATTCAAGCATATTAAATGTCACGAATGCATTGTCATGCCCAATCATGTTCATTTTATTATTCAAATCCTCCCCAATTCAAAATTCAACGCCAACGTAGGGGCGGATCTATGTGTCCGCCCTGAAAAATATGAATGCCATTCATTATCTCGCATCATGCAATGGTTCAAGACAATGACCACAAATGAATATATTAAAGGCGTTAAAAAGAAGGGATGGCGAAAATTTAATAGAAAATTATGGGAAAGATCATTTATAGACAGAATTTTACGAGAATATGAAATCGAAAGAACAATAAATTATATCAAGAATAATCCCCTGAATTGGAAAAAACATCATAGGACGGACACATAGGTCCACCCCTACATTCGCAATATGATCATATCAAAATGGATGAATATATTATCATGCCGGATCATTTTCATGGGATTATAAGAATTCTTCCTGAATCATATAATGAATGCGCCGATAAGGCGGAAATTATTTGCCCGAATGTACGGGCGGGTCTGGACCCGCCCTCAGGGAAATCACGGGAGGCTCCAGAGCCTCCCATACATTTGAATCATCGCAAGAGATTGGATTTATCGCATATTATCGGCGCCTTCAAGACCACAGCATCAAAGAGAATCCATGAAGCAGGATATCATAATTTCAAATGGAAAAGATCATTTCATGATCGCATCATCCGGCAGGATGAAATTGAGATCAAAAGAGCCTATATCAGGAATAATCCTAAAAATTGGAAGAAGAATAAATGATTCTTTCGCGCGGATACATGGATCCGTCCTTACGCACCTCTCTCTTCATCCTCATCTCTCTCTCTCCTCTTCGCCTCTTCTTCCTCTCTTCCCTTCTTTTCCGACCAGCCAGCACCCATCCGCCAACTGCCGAACGGTCGAGCTGGCAGGTCTTTTAAAGTCCCAGTCGTTTTTGAATGCTTTCCCGTCTCGTTTCAGGGGTGCTTTTCGCAGGGGTGATATTGGCGGGTTTCTTGAAAATAATGAAGGATGGGATGCCCTCGCCGACTACGATAAGTTGGTCCGTGGCGATCTCCTGATTTTCGCAGTAAAGAAAACCGGCTCCGTCGCCTGTCATATTGGGCAGGGCTCCGGGAACCGGAATGGGTCCATTAATGGGATAGACCTCAAAATCGGAGATCTCGGCGTTATTAGTGAAATAGGTGCTGTCGAAGGTCACGCTGTTGCCGATGACCACCGTATCTTTTGAATAGCCCAGCCAATACCATCCCTCTTCCTCCCACATGTGCCAATAGCAAAGCAAATAATAATCGGCATCGCTGCCCGTCCAGGAGATGGTGACCGGCGTACCCAAAGGAATAGTGTCCGCTGCATCGATGGTGAGCGTGAACAAGGTATCCGGAATACTGACCGAGCCGGTCACAGAACCGATATCCGTGGCAACCGTAATGGTCAAAGGATCGAATGCCGGTGCGGCTATGCTGTCTTCCCATATCCTGTGTTCAGAATCGAAATGGACATAACCCTGTTGATTGGAAAAAATTTCTTTGCCTTTGATCATCTTGTCGCCGACCAACAAATGATCGAAAGCCGGCAATTGGGTGCCGCTGACCTCTCCGCTGACATAGATACTGGGAACGTAGGTCACCATCTCCCAGTCTGGTGCGCGCCTGCCCGCATAATAGTGATCGACATAGACTAAAGCGGTGATGGCATCTTTCGTGAATAAATTACAGCTCCAGAAGGTTGCGATGAGCAATATGAAGCTTATCAATATGAGTCCTGATCTTTTCATGGTGATCCTCCCCGGAATAAAGTTATTGAAAGTTTAAAATTTAAGCGCTGGGCGCTGGGTGATGAGCAGGAAATTTCATATTTTCTTCTCTCATCTTCTCATCTTCCCAGTGCTCAGTGCTCTTCTAATACGGGGAATACGCCAATACCACCCGCCATTCACGTTCAAACTTTTGGACGGTTTGCCAGATGACATTCTTGATGGTCTTTTCCGTGGAGCCGGGCGCAAGAAAGACATAGCTTCCCGTGCCTTCGGCTTCGGCAACGATGGTTTTACCCAATTCCAGCAAACTTTCATATTTGGCATAGAGAGGATCGCTAAAGAGCATTCTGCCGATCTCTTCGGGGTCCTGATCGTAGATGATCATACCATCCATTTGCATGATCCACAGTTCATAATCCTCAGGGATCTCGCTCTTCTTAAGAAGCGGATTGATGAGCAATTCGGGACGGATCAGAACGGAGACCGAGCCAAATAATTTTTTATTTTCATCGTAGATCGGGTAGGCCATATCTACGGCCAAAAATCCCTCAACGGCCATAAAACCGCTGCTGAATTCCGGTTCATGATATTTTCGCAGAGCGATGACATGATCTTGCATGCTGATATCCGCATTCTCAAAATTCTTATAATCCGAAGGTTCCACATAACGCAGAATTCCATTCAGGGTGACAAAATTCGCTTCGACCACATCCTGATTATTCGTGATAATGGCGGTCAAAAGTTCTCTGATCTCGCTCTCTTTTGTATAATCGGGAGCGATCTCTTTAATTGCATTTTCCAGAGTCATATCGATCTGGTTCAGACTTTTTTGCAGATCCGGGACAAAGCGATCAAGCGACAGCATTAATTGTGCCGGTGTTTCGACCTCTTTGCTTTCATTTTTGGCAAGGACCATCCACCAGTTCATATACGGCACTTTCTTATAATGTGCGCTCCACGACCCACCAAATTCATATGCCATGGATCCACTCTTATTTTTAAGTGCTTCCGTCATGGCTTTTTCCAGAGATTCACCTTCCTGGGTCAGGGTATTCATGAAAATAAGATCAAAATCCTTATCAAGAACGGTATTGCCTTTAGAATCGACCACATACCAAGCATAGCTTGAGGGTAAGCCAAGATCATCATTTAATTTGGCATGCAAGTCATCTAGGAAAACGGAGCAACCGAGGCCACCGATGACTTTATTGTCACGAACAATGGGGACGGCCATGAGAGCGGATTTCTTTCCGCTAGAACGGCTGTAAAGCGGATAACCTATCACAGGATCTCCATCGAACAGCGGCTTAAAATAGGCGCGATCGCTCAGATTTAGATTGGTGTAATCCCGGGTCAGTGAATAATAATTTCCGTCCGGCATTACATAAAAATAAACACCCGGCAATTCCGTCTCAAGTTGTTTCAGATAGGACTTGATCCCGCTCCAGTCACCGCTCTCCGCTTCGGGAGTTTGTGCGATCAACTCAAGCGAAACCTGAGTATTAATAAATATATTGTCCAAATAGTTCACGGCAACGTTCAGCGTGGTTTCAGGACCCGCTGTCAGTACGGTATCCGCATTTTTCTTCGTGCACGCTGACATGACGAACATCAAAGCGAGCAACATGATAATGGTCTTTTTCATATGTGATCCTTTCTTATCTTGTGTTTCTTCTCATGAATAGATCTCTCCGCTCCGCTCGCCCCTTTGGGACAACGCTCCGGTCGAGATGACAGTTTTTTTCTCTTACCTTCTTACCTTCTCACCCTCTCACCCTCTTACCTTCTCACCCTCTTACCTTCTCACCCTCTCACCTTCTCTTCTCATGAATAGATCTCTCCGCTCCGGTCGAGATGACAGTTTTTTTCTCTTACCTTCTCACCTTCTCACCTTCTCACCTTCTTACCCTCTTACCCTCTCACCCTCTCACCCTCTCACCTTCTCACCTTCTCACCCTCTTACCTTCTCACCCTCTCACCTTCTCACCTTCTCACCTTCTTACCTTCTTGCTCTCTTACCCGACCAGCCAGCACCCATCCGCCCGCTGTCGAACGGTCGAGCTGGCAGGTCTTTCTCAGGTTACCGTTCATCATTCCGTACAACCCTGAAGCCCAACACGGGATTACTCTTTGTGGGAGTGAACCCATCGCGACGGACCGTTCGGGAATAATCGGCATCCCAGTTCCCTGTGATAGACACAGAGTCCTTCCTATTTATTTGTTCTTATGAAATTATATTCATTTTCTTCGAGAACTGCGAGAAGAATTTTGTTAATTTTGTGACTGCTATCACAAAAACAATTGAGAATTACGATAGGCTTCTCTGGCCGACAAGACTTCCTTTTCGCCAAAATAACTACCAAAAATAGGTCCGGAAGCTGAAAATTTAGATCAAAACGACAATTAATGGAGCATATTTTTGTTCTTGTTATTATGGTCTGTAAATTATAAAATAATTATGTAATCATATTTATCTTAAACGGACTTGTCAAAAATACTTATTGTTACTCTTTAGGTAAAGGAACCAATCATGAAAAAGACCTTTTTGCTCATCTGTCTTGCTTTTTGCTTTGCCGTACTGTTTACCGGCTGTCTGGAACCCGCATCTTCGGATGGTACATTCTCACCTCCTGGGTGGATACGGGGAACATGGGAGGACAGTACACTAGACAATGTTCACACTTTTACCGCACACACTGTTACCCTAAGATCAGCCTACACCGCAGCTAACATTAGCAGCATGTATGCCGATGACAATGTTGTTGAGATCATTACGGATAGCCTGTATCAATTCACGGTAAACTCCGATAGTGTCTTTGTGGTTACCTGCTGTTATGAATTGCTCACCGCTACTACCCTGAATTTTACGCAGATCTCGCCCACCCAGACAATAGGACCGATAGAATTGGAGAAACAGTAGTGTAACGAGTGACAAGCCTACGCTCATCAGAGCTTCGGCCTGCAGGCATGGGACGAGTGACGGATCGTGAAGACCTCACACAAAGGCACGAAGTACACAAAGCCACAAAGAAGAGATAATAAGGCTTTTTGTAATGCAGCATAAATTGCTTGCCAGCTGGCGGAGTAGGATGGTCATCTCCAGCCCCGTCCCGAAGCATCGGAATCGGGGCGGGATCTCAAATTACACAGAAAAATAAAATGCCAGTTATCCTACTTTGCTGAACCTCACTATTAAAAATACTTTTTACAAAATATTTTTATCAATAAGATTTCCTTGATAAGATTATAGATCATTTCATAATATTCTGTAGTTTGAGATCTCTCCGCTTCGTTATCCGCCAACCGGCGGATAACTACGGTCGAGATGACAGTCTAAGATCGTCATCCTGAAACGATGTCCGGTGGACATCGGTGTTCAGGATCTCTCAGAGAATGCGATTCTCAAAAATATTAACGCTCAAAATAAACGGACTCGACATGTCGAGCCCCTACGTTTATATCTCATATCTTATATCTCATCACTCAAGAGGTCTCCCTTACGGGACCCCTTCGGGGCTGAAACAAGCCTGAAACCATGCTACGCCAAAGGCTTCGCCTTGGCGAGCAAGTTCAGCCTGACGTTGTTCAGGATGACCCGCGAGGATCGTCGTCCTTATTATTTGTAGCTATATTATGCTTTCTGTGATTCTCATCACGGATCCTTGTCGCCTATTTTCAAATATTCTTTTTATTTCATACCTTCCCGCATGAGAACGCGGAAGGTCATCCGATTGCAGGCATATGATTATTCGAGGGAAGCATGGTATTTTGTGACGATCGAGCCATTTGATCGAAAATATCCATTTTGCAAAATCTTGGATCGAAAGATCATATTGAATGATATCGGCAAGATCATTGATAATCAATGGAGATGGATTTTTTCGCGATATAATCATATTGCGATGGATGAATATATAATCATGCCGGATCATTTTCATGGGATTATTCGATTTCTCCCTGAATTAAATAATGAATGCGCCGATGCGGGGGCTTATATCGGGGAAAATGTACGGGAGGCTCCAGAGCCTCCCATACATTTGAATCATCGCAAGAGATTGGATTTATCGCATATTATCGGCGCATTCAAGACCACTTCATCAAAATTGATCCATGAGGCGAGATATCAAAATTTCAAATGGAAAAGATCATTTCATGATCGGATATTAAGGATTGGCGAAATTGAAATTCGGAGGCAATATATTCGGAATAATCCATTAAAATGAGTGAAAAATCATTATGGGGATAAGGGAATCAATTAATGCATTGCAGGGCGAATCTTAAGGCGGGTCCAGACCCGCCCGTACATATCACGGGAAAATCAATGATTTTTCCGTGATGTACTTCTTTAAATATTTCTTGATCAATTCAAATAATTTCTCCGTCATGTCCATATCATAGCTTTCGTTGGTGATCTTCGCGACATGTGATTTGGTGTAATATTCCCCGGAAACGAGGTCTTCATTTGAGGTCGTGGCAAGATACAGCAGAGTTTCCGCGCCTTGGTCGGGCGGACTGCCCATCCAGTTGAACATTAGTTTTGATATGGCACCGGCAGAACGGCCCAGATCGGTATTGACCATCCCGGGATGCTGGGTGTAGACGCCGATCTCTTCATCGGACAATTGCTGAGCCAGAAGACGAGTCATGAGTATCACGCCCAGTTTTGACTGTCGGTAACTTTTATAAGAGCTGAATTTTTTATTCTTGAATTCCGGATCCTCAAAATCAATCACACCCTGATGCAGTCCGGAAGTGGTGAAGATCAACTTGGGTTCCAGTGCTTTTTTGAATTTTGAAACGAGCAAATGCGAGATCAGCATAGGTGTCAGCAAGTTTATCTGCCATGTCTCTTCGATACCGTCGTGGGTTTCTTTATACTCAAAATTCATGATACCGGCATTGTTGATGATCATATCAAGATGATCATAGCTTTCCGCGATCTCTTCACATGCCATGGACACGGAAGCAAAGGAAGCCAGGTTACATTCCACAAGCTCAATACGACCTTTGCCTTTGGGATGGAGATCACGATAAGCAACAAGAAGGTCTCTGCCTTTATCGGGATTGCGGCTTGCCGCAATGACCACAGCACCCTCTGCAGCCAGTTGCAATGCGGCTGCTTTCCCCAGTCCGGATGTTGCGCCGGTGATGAAGATATATTTCATGTTTGGCATTTCTAAATTCCTTTTCGTTTGATTTCTTTCAAAGGCATTTCAAAGGAGGTGTGGGGTAAGGGGTAAGGGTGTAAAGGTATAAGGGGTTCGGAGTTCGGGGTATGGAGTTCGGGGTATGGAGTTCGGGGTATGGGGTTCGGGGTGTGGGAGTTCGGGGTTCGGAGTGTGGGAGTTCGGGTCGCTTACCACAGTACGTCATTTCCCTTTATGATACTGATATCCATCTTGAACCGTTCTGCCGTAATATTGGCATAGATCGTGGCAGCTGTCTGGAAAAAGATCGGGTTACGATTTTCGTCACTCAGGCCCCAGGCATGCCAGTCCGGGGAAGGATATAGTTGAATGGATGTCCCCTTACTTGAGATAAACCGTCCACTGTCCAGATTTCCAAAATAATACATAGAATCGCCCTTGCCTGCAAGTTTGCCGGGCGTGTCACCTGTGATCCGACCGTCCGTGGCATCCGCCGGAATCCATCCGTAGCCGGGGAGGTAGAATTCGTTCCATACATGGTAGTTCTTTTTCGGCGCACAGCACCAATGTCCGTTCGCAACCCGGGCCGGGATCCCCACGCTCCGGCAGAGCGCGGTGAAGATCAGGCTATAGGACCCGCAATCGCCCGTACGCCGTGGGAGACAGTGCACGATCCCGCGATCTGGCGGATAGACATAATCAATACTGTCCACACACCAGCGATAGATGGCCATTGCATTGAACCAGGGATTTGTTTCCTCCCCTACGATCCGTTCGGCCAGTGCGATCACTTCCGGAGTCAATTCAATGAACTCCTGCGTCCGGGTGTAATATTTGTATATCGGATCCTGTAGGTCATAAGGTTTGACTTTTTCAGGATCCACTTTGAATGCCGTTTCATACGCGGTAAAGCGAATGGAGCGGGTGATCGTAATATCCTCTCCTTCTTTCAGATTCGCGGAAAGGTCCCAGTATTCCAGAATATTGCCATCAAGGTCTTTTGACACAAGCGTATCCGGTGCCGGATCAATGGATAGGATCTCCATGTTCCGCTGGTTCGGGTACTCCCCCTGCCGGGCAATGTATAGATGGAGAACCGGTTCGCTATCATCTGTTTCGATTTCCCAAGATACGGGCGCTTCGGAGAATTCATGCATCGTCACCGTACCCGAAGGTTTGATGTGGATCCCGCTGATCCGATAGGTCAGGATCAGTTCGACCTCCCGGGGGTGGATAAAATGCGTGTTCATACCAGCTGTCCCCCTGTCTTTAGCGCACCCAATGAAGGCAAAGATCATCATAAGCAAGATGCTATGTAGGATAATGCGATGGCCGGCTTTCATGTTTGACTCCGTTTTTTTAAATGCGCTGTGCTCTCAGCGCTCATCTTCCCAGTGCTCAGTGCTCAGTGCCCAGTGCTCAGTGCCCAGTGCCCAGTACCCACCTTCTCAGCACTCCTCTTTCTTTATCTCAAACTCATTTTTCTTTTTGGCTTTTTTATTGGAGATCAAGGTACTTGCACCCAAAATTGCCAGGATCAATTCTGCTGCCAGGATCAGATAAACAACCGGTTTGGCTTGCCAATTCGTTGCGACCAAACCAAAAATCCGTCCAAGGGCTAATCCGCCCACCAGACAAACTTGTGCTACAAGTGTCGCCCGAACCCATTTGGGTCGATTAAGGGCAAGCAAGAAGAATAAGCCAATTCCCAGCTCAAGTCCTCCGTAGAGGGCGCGAATCTCGACCAAGCCGGAATTTGTCAGTTCCTTTACTCCTACCAATCCGATCAAATTCGGAAAGATCAGCAAGGCGATCCCAAAACCCGCAAAGCCGATAGCTGTTGCCCCAAAGATCCATTTTTCTTGTGACATATGTGTCTCCTATTTTTTTATATAGCTGAGCCGGTGCTAAGGATATGTTTCATGTTTGGCATTTCTAAATACCTTTTCGTTTGATTCCTTTCGAAAGCAGTTCAAAGAAAGTGTGGAGCACTGGGCTCTGGGCTCTGAGATTCCCAGTGCTCATCTTCTCAGTGCTCAGTGCTATATATTCAATGCTTTTTCAAATACAGATAAAACTTTCTTCAATTTATTTTCCTCTTCACCATTCAAAAGCAACGCCCCGTTCACAAGATGTTCATCAAAATTCGGCAATGAGAAGCTAGAGGTCAGCTGTCCGCCCCAGCGATTGATGAGGACTGTGCGGACATGTTCAAGATTAGTTTTAGCGCCGCGCGCTCCGGCGGAGGTCGCCATCAGGCAAACCGACTTGTTTTTAAGTGTCGGTTTCTCGATACGCGAAATCCAGTCCATGGCATTCTTGAACACCGGCGTGATCCCGCTGTTATATTCAGGCAGAGAGATCAGCATGGCATCGACTTCTTTAAAAAGCTCGTTCAACTCTCGCATACTCTCGGGGAATTCCCCGCGTTTTTCCATATCCATACTGTAGATTGGCGCTTCGTAGTCCTTTAGATGAATGATCTTGATCTCGCAAGCGTTGAGAAATGTTGATGCATAGATCACCAATTGCTGATTAATGGAGGTGGAACTGTTAGATCCCGAGAATACCAAAACTTTAGCCATGGTGACATCCTTATTTGTTTGAGTATGAATAATATAGGGGGAAATTGACAATTGACAAAGAAAAGATGATGGAAGATAACTATGAACTATGAACTATGAACTATGAACTATGAATGTTGGATTATGGATTATGGATGAAATCCGTGTGGAGGCAGAGGGATTCGAACTCTCGACCTCTCGCATGTGACGCGAGCGCTCTAACCAACTGAGCTATGCCTCCCTTTAATAATTGACAATTGATAAAGGACAATTGACAATGATAAAATGAATTTACGATGATAATAATTAGAAAGCAAAACAAGACTATTGTCACATCTATTGTTCAACCCCTCGACAAGCTCGGGGTTGTTTTTATTAGTAGTGTTTATCTCCCGGCATGAAATCCCGGGAATGTGAACCTTAAACACCTCTGCAACCCCGAGCTCGTCGCTTGTCCAGCGTAGTCTTACACGAAGATGGGAGGGGTTGAACAGTGCATTAAGTAAATATACTTAGTGCAACGCGAAAGATTGGTCTAAAATGGACTGGGATAGAACTCTTTAATATTTGTGAGAATCATATTCATATAGAGATCCTGATCCGCCAGCTGGCGGACAGGATGACGAAAGAGTGTGATTTTGGACGCATGAATAGATCTCTCCACCCCGATTACCAAGACCAAAACAAGTATTATTTTACTAAAATCGGATTTACAGA
>CAYNBL010000014.1:0-27732 GCA_964395205.1 uncultured bacterium
TGCACATCCTCCATAATCATACTGCTCCGTAAGGGGTTGGGATGCGCTAAATATGATAAAATATATAGTCCCGATCTCTTGAGATGATCGGGATTTTTTTTAAGAATACAAAAAAAACAAAGGAAGATTTATGCTAACCATGGCCATTCAGAAAAAAGGAAGATTATCAACTAACAGTATTGAACTACTGGAGCACTGTGGTATTCATCTGAAACGGACAGGTCACGATAAGCTGAAAACATCAGCGGTAAATTTTCCCTTGGAAGTTCTTTTTCTTAGAGATGACGATATTCCGCGTTGTGTTGAAGATGGCATAGCAGATATTGGTATTGTTGGAGATAATGTGGTTCTTGAGACAGCTTCAGATATCCAAAAAGTTATGCCGCTCGGTTTTGGTAAATGCAGGATGTCCATTGCTATTCCGAAACATGAACAATACAAAGATATTACATCACTTGATGGAAAGCGCATTGCCACTTCTTATGATCATATCCTTCAAAATTATCTTGATAAGAAGGGTGTGAAAGCAGATATCCATAAGATCTCCGGTTCTGTGGAAATCGCACCCGGTATTAATATGTCTGAAGCGATCTTTGATATTGTCAGTACCGGCAGTACCTTGATCTCAAATGGATTAAAAGAAGTTGAGACAATTCTTGAGTCTGAAGCCAGTATTTACTGCAATCATTCTTTAACAAAAGAAAAAAGAGATCTGATCGATAAATTATGTTTCCGTATTCGTTCCGTAAACACAGCAAAGGATTACAAATATATCTTACTGAATGTACCGAATAGTAAACTGGATCTGGTTTGTGATATCCTTCCGGGTATGAAAAGTCCCACAATTATGCCACTTGGGGAAGAAGGATGGAGTTCCGTCCACTCGGTTATTAAAGAAGATATATTCTGGGATGTGATCGAACAATTAAAGGATGCCGGTGCCGAGAGTCTTCTGGTTACCGACATTGAAAAGATGATATTATGAGGGAATTATGAAAATTTACAAGAATCCGTCTCCTGAAACATGGAAGAGCCTTTGTAAAAGGCCTCAGATGAATCAAGTAAAATTGATGTCAGAAGTCAAAGATATAACACGGATGGTCATGCTGAAGGGTGATAAAGCGTTGATCGATTTCACAAAGAAATTTGATGGTGCAGAACTGGATAATATCCTCTGTACGCCTGAAGAACTCAAGGAGTCAGAAAAAAACGTCTCTGTCGTTCTAAAAGATAATATTCGTCTTGCGATCGACAATATCAAGAAATTCCATGAAGCCCAGCAACCGAAGAAAAAGATTATCAAAACAATGCCCGGTGTCACCTGCTGGCGTGAAGCAAGAGCTATCGAAAAAGTCGGTATCTATATTCCGGGAGGCACGGCACCTTTATTCTCTACGGTCCTGATGCTTGCTATTCCTGCCGTTCTTGCCGACTGTAAAGAGATCGTATTGTGTTCGCCTCCTCGAGAGGACGGGACACTGCATCCCGCAATTCTTTGGGCGGCCAAAGAATCCGGCGTTACCCATGTGTGTAAGGTTGGCGGTGCCCAGGCAATTGCCGCAATGACATACGGAACTGAAAGTGTTCCGGCCGTTTATAAGATACTGGGACCCGGAAATCAATATGTAACAGCCGCTAAAATTCTCGCTGTCACCGAAAGTGTTGCCATTGATATGCCGGCAGGACCATCAGAAGTTTTGGTCATTGCAGATGAATATGCAGATATTGAATATATTGCTGCAGATCTTTTGTCTCAGGCTGAACATGGCGTTGACAGCCAAGCGCTGCTTGTCACCAATAATGAACATCTTGCAGAAAAAGTAAGATCCGAGGTCATTGAACAACTTGATGTACTAAAACGATCTGAAATAGCGGAAAAGGCATTAATGAACAGCAAGATCATTGTTTTAGATGACTTGAAGAGCTGTATGGACTTCTCAAACGTATATGCGCCCGAACATCTTATTATCAATACAAAGAATGCTATTGATATGATCCCGGAGGTCATAAATGCCGGTTCGGTATTTATTGGTGATATGAGCCCCGAATCTGTTGGCGATTATGCATCCGGAACCAATCACACCTTACCGACTGCCGGATTTGCCCGAAATTACAGCGGCGTTTCGTTGGACAGTTATTATAAAATGATTACTTTTCAGTCTTTAACGGCAAAAGGCCTGAAAAATATCGGTCCTGCTGTTGAACATATGGCTAAAACCGAAGGCTTGGATGCTCACAGACTTGCGGTATCGCGCCGGTTGTTTAAAATTAAAAATTCATGAAGGCGACCTTATGACCGTTAATATTACATCTTTGGTTCGAAAAAACATTCTCAAGATGAAAAAATATGCTTCTGCGAGAGATGAATTCAGTGGAAAGGCCAAAATATTCCTGGATGCAAACGAAAATGCTTTCGGTTCACCTGCGGATGAGAAGCTAAACCGTTACCCTGATCCATTACAGAAACAACTCAGGGATAAAATCGCGGCATATAAGGGCATATCTTCTCCTGAGGGACTCTTCCTCGGTAATGGAAGCGATGAGGCCATAGATCTGGTCATAAGAGCCTTTTGCGAACCACGTATTGACAGTATGATGCTTTTACCGCCCACATATGGTATGTATAGCGTTTGTGCCAATATTAATGATATAAAGATCATTGAAGTTGAACTCAATAAAGATTTTTCACTGGATGTTGAAAAGATCATTGAAACCGCAAACAAAGAGAAAGCAAAAGTCATCTTTATTTGTTCACCGAATAATCCCAGTGCCAATGTCTATGACGAAAAAGATGTTGAAGCTGTTTTAAAAAATGTGAATTCACTGGTTATCGTGGATGAAGCCTATATTGATTTTTCCGATTCACCCTCCTGGGTAAAACGCCGGGATGAATTTAATAACTTGATCGTTTTACAGACCTTCTCAAAAGCCTGGGGGATGGCAGGGGTTAGACTTGGTATGGCTTATGCCGATCCTGAGGTTGTGCAGGTTCTGAATAAGATCAAATATCCTTACAATCTAAACGATGTGACTGCCAATATTGTCCTTAAAACACTGATCGATCCGACAAGAAAAGAAGTGATGGTGGAGAAGATCAAGAAAGAACGCAGTTTTTTAATGAATGCTTTTTCAAACATGACATTGGTGAAAGAAGTTATTCCTTCTCAGGCTAATTTCTTTTTGGCACGTTTTGACGAACCGGATGATGTTTACACCTATCTGACCGAAGAAGGTATCATTGTCCGCAATCGCTCGGATCAATTACACTGTGAAGGTTGTCTTAGGATCACCGTAGGTACGCATGAAGAAAATGAAATGCTTTGTGAAGCTTTACAAGCTTATACTAAAAGGAACAAATCATGAAACGTGTATTATTCATAGATCGAGATGGTACGATCATATCCGAAACTCCAGATGAAACCATTGATACCATGGATAAGCTGCAATTGTTACCGGGCGTAATAAACGCTTTAGGTGATATTGTGAAATATACTGATTATGAATTGGTTATGATAAGTAACCAAGATGGTCTAGGCCGTCCTGATTTCCCTGAAGAACGCTTTTGGGGTCCACACAATTTCTTGATGGATCTATTAAAAAATGAAGGGATCAAGTTCTCAGAGGTATTGATCAATGCCCATTATGAAGATGAAAATTCTTCCATGAGAAAACCGAATACGGGCATGTTGACACAGTACATGAATGCGGATTATGATTTGGGCGGATCCTATGTGATCGGGGATCGGGATTCCGATATGCAATTGGCAAAAAATCTACATTCTAAAGCTATATTTATTGGAGAAGAACATGAATATGCAGTTCTTTCAACCAGATCATGGGCTGTTATTCGCGATTATCTTGTAAAACCACAGCGAATTGCAGCTATTCGTCGCAAAACAAATGAAACGGATATTAGCGTTAAAGTAGATTTGGACGGGAGCGGAACTTATAATATTTCAACCGGAATTGGATTTTTTGATCACATGCTGGAGTTGTTCAGCAAACATTCCGGAATAGATTGCGAAATTAAGGTTAACGGTGATCTGAACGTGGATGAACACCATAGTATTGAAGATACGGGACTGGCATTGGGCGAGGCTCTTTTAAAAGCTCTTGGAAACAAGCGTGGTATCGAGCGATACGGCTTTTTACTGCCCATGGACGAAGCAAAAGCGGAAGTCGCCTTAGATCTGTCCGGAAGGCCATATTTTAGCTGGAATGTACCCTTAACGCATGAATATGTCGGTGAAATGCCGACCGAAATGGTCCAACATTTTTTCCGTTCATTTTCGGATGGTTTACGATGCAATTTGCATATAACCGCTACCGGCGATAACGAACATCATATAATTGAGGGCATTTTTAAATCTTTAGCACGTTCAATGAAACAAGCTTGCAAAATAACATCAGATGATCTGCCTTCGACCAAAGGATTGCTTTGATGAGCATTGCAGTCATTAAATATAATGCCGGCAATATCCGTTCGGTACAAATAGCATTGGATCGGCTGGGTGTTTCATCTGTTGTAACGGACGATCCGCTGATCATTCGATATTCAGAAAAGGTCATATTCCCGGGTGTCGGTGAAGCTTCATCAGCGATGAAGTACCTGAAAGAACGTGAACTTGATGAATTGATCCTTTCACTGAGGCAGCCTGTATTGGGAATTTGCCTTGGACTACAGCTTATGTGCTCATATACCGAAGAAGGTGATACATCATGTCTGGGCATCTTTGAAAACCGCGTTATACGTTTCCCGGAGAAAGATAAGGTCCCGCACATGGGGTGGAATTCCATCACGGGATTAAAAGGCTCCTTATTTAAGGGCATTGAAGATGGATCACATGTGTATTTTGTCCATAGTTATGCGGCGGAGCCCGGTGAGGCTCAAATTGCAGGAACAGATTATATTATGCCTTTTGCATCCGCATTACAGAAGGATAATTTCTACGCTACCCAGTTTCACCCTGAAAAAAGCGGTGATATTGGACAGCTGATCCTGAAAAACTTTATTGAGTTATAAAATGATAGAGATCATACCTGCCATAGACATTATTGACGGAAAATGCGTACGATTGACACGTGGCGATTACGATACAAAGAAAATTTACGGTGCCGATCCGCACAGTGTGGCCCAACGTTATGCCGATGCAGGCATAAAAAGATTGCATGTGGTCGATCTTGACGGCGCAAGAGCCGGTCAATTGATCAATGACGAGGCCATTGAAGCGATTTGTTCGGTCAAAGGGCTTGATGTGGACCTTGGCGGCGGTATTCAATCCGATCGCGACATCAGCAAAGCATTTGCCTTGGGTGCCAAACAGATCACAGCCGGAAGTATTGCTGCATGGGAACCCGCTAAAGTTATAAAATGGTTAAGCGAATATGGACCCGAAAAGATCATTCTTGGAGCGGATTTTAAACACGGAAAGATCGCAACATCGGGTTGGCAAGAATCTACGGGTTTTGATCTGATGACCTATCTCGACGATTATATCAGCCGGGGAATTAAAACGGTGATCTCTACGGATATTTCACGTGACGGAATGTTGGAAGGTTCTGCCGAAAAGACCTATGCAACTATTAAAGAACGTTATCCGCATCTTGAATTGATAGCCAGCGGCGGTATTTCATGCATGGATGATATTAAAAGATTGAATGAATTGAATATAAATGGTGTGATCATAGGGAAAGCGATCTATGAAGAACGGATCAGCTTGGATGATATCATGGAGTTTATTGGATCATGTTAACAAAACGTATTATACCTTGTTTGGATATCAAAGACGGTCAAACCGTTAAGGGTATTAAATTTGAACAGATCCGCCATGCGGGTGATCCAGTTGAATTGGCCAGACTTTATGCGGAATCGGGTGCCGATGAACTCACTTTTCTGGATATTACCGCTACGATCGAAGACCGACGTACTTTTGCCGAATTAGTGGAAAAGATCGCTCACAATATCAATATACCTTTCACTGTGGGTGGCGGAATAAAAAATGAAGATGATGTAGCGCGACTTTTGGATGCCGGTGCAGACAAAATAACCGTTAATTCAGCCGCAGTGCGAAATCCGGGACTTATTGATATATTGGCCGGTCGTTTTGGTTCACAATGTGTTGTCCTTGCAGTTGATTGCAAACAATACGGAACAATTTCACGCGTCCATCTTGATGGTGGAAGAACTCCCACGGATCGTGACACACTTCTCTGGGTAAAAGAAGCGGTTGACAGGGGAGCAGGAGAGATACTTTTGACCTCAATGGATCATGATGGAACAAAGGACGGATTTGCTTTGGATATCACAAAAGCGGTATCAGAGAGCGTCCCGGTGCCCGTTATTGCTTCCGGCGGTGCAGGGAAATGTGAACATTTTGTAGATGTATTCGAAAATGGGAAAGCCGATGCGGCTCTAGCAGCCAGTATCTTTCATTTTGGCGAAATCCCGATACCCGCATTAAAGAAATACTTGAATGAAAATAATATACCCGTAAGAATGAAATAAGAGGAAAATATGAACATTGATTTTAAAAAAGGTAACGGCTTGGTTCCAGCGATTATACAGGATGAACTTAGCAATAAGGTTTTAATGCTGGGCTATATGAACGAAGAGGCTTACAAGAAAACCTTGGAGACTAAAAGAGTTACATTTTACAGTCGTTCACGGGAAACCCTTTGGACAAAAGGGGAAAGTTCAGGGAATTTTCTTGAACTGGTTTCAATCAGCGTGGACTGCGACGGTGATACATTACTTGTTAAGGCATTGCCGGAAGGACCGGTCTGTCATACCGGTGACGATACCTGTTTTGGAGATACGAATCAGGATTTCACCTATTTTATAAATGAACTTGAAAAGATCATTGCAGATCGTAAAGCCAATCCTTCATCGAGCTCGTACACAAACAAACTTTTTGAAAAAGGTATTTCAAGAATAGCACAAAAAGTCGGAGAAGAAGCAACTGAAGTGGTCATTGAAGCCATGGCAAATAACAGAGAACTCCTAAAAGAGGAGATATCAGACTTGATCTATCATCTATTGGTCCTCATGTCGGCCCGTGATATTAGTCTGGCCGATATTAATCTAACCCTAAAGAACCGGCATAAATAATGAATAATACCGGTGTAAATGCTGTTTTTAACTGCAAGCCGGTGCTGAATTATGAAAAATAGCAAGAAAAATACAAAATATAACAACAGAATAAAGAAAATTATTAAAATTGTATTGCATAAAAGCGGAATATATTGCATATTCCAAACGATTGATAATATGGGATGTCGTCTAACGGCAAGGCGCCTGACTGTTAATCAGGTTATTGGGGGTTCGAATCCCTCCGTCCCAGCCAAAGCTGGCAGAACGCTGTCGGCTTTTTCCTATAGTGGATAAAATTGGTTTAATTAAAGGATGATTTAAATGCCTCATCATGTATTAAAATTCGGTGGTTCAAATTTAAAGAAAAAAGATGATATTCTGCGTATCGTGGATGTGATCGGAAAATATGACAGCTCATTGGTGATTGTTGTATCGGCTTTTTACGGTGTGACGGATATTTTAGTCAATGCGCTTGAAAAAGTTAAAAATGACGAATCCGCGATCACTGAACTGATAAACTCATTATTAGCTTTAAAGAAAGAAACACTTGATGAAGTGATTGACGATCCGGCTGTTCGCGAAGAAATATTTACAGCGGTTAAAACCCGTATGGAACAACTTAAACGCTATCTTCAAGGTGTGAATTTCTTTGGCGATACACCGGCATTTGTCAATGACACCATCTTAAGTTATGGTGAGCGTTTATCTGCCTTGATGCTGACCGAAATTTTAAAATATTATAAGCTTGATGCTGAAGAAATGTTGCCCGAAGAATTGGGATTGCTCACCGACGGTGAATACAATAATGCAACCGTTGATTTTGAACTGACGGGTGATAACGTTAAGAAAGCGGTTGAAGGGAAAAAGATCGTTGTTGTACCGGGCTTTTACGGTGTATCTGCAGAAGGAAAAACGACATTACTGGGTCGTGGCGGAAGTGATTATTCTGCTGCAGCCATAGCAAAATGTATCAATGCTTTATCTCTGGATTTTTTTAAAGATGTCGATGGCTTTTTAACTGCGGATCCCCGCTATGTTGATAGTCCGAAACGTATTGAAAAACTCAGTTATATGGAATCGGCCGAACTGTCATATTTTGGTGCCAAAATACTGCATCCCCGGACGGTAGAACCTTTGCGTGAAGTCGGTATTCCGATCAGAATATACAATATTGCAACTGTTGACGATCTATTACAGCCTTTAACCACTATTCAAAATGCATCCGAAGTTCATGACGATGTGATCAAAAGCGTTACCTTTTCGGATGAAATTGGTATCTTGAAATTAAAAGGCGCCGGAATCGGAAATAAACCCGGTATTCTCTCCAAGGTCAGTTCAGCAATGGATAAAGCAGGTATTAACATTAAATCTGTGATCACATCTCAAACGACAATAAATATTCTCATTGAGATGTCGTATCTTAGCAAATCAGCTGATCTGGTAAAAGGCCTCGATCTTCATGCTGTCAGTGAGGTTATTGCCGAAGATGATATATCCGTCATCGCTGCCGTAGGTAACGGCATTATGGAAAAAGTCGGTCTTGCCGGACGAATATTTACCGCCGTTTCTCTGAAAGGAATAAATATTGAGATAATATCTGTCGGTGCATCTCCGGTTGCAGCGTATTTTATTGTCAAGAAGTATGATAGAGCCGCAACGATCAGGGCAATTCATGATGAATATGTCAAATAAGGTGTAAAGGAGTAGGGTGTAAAGGGATAGGTATTTTGCTTCTTTAACATTAATCTTTCTTCTTTGCTCTTTAATCTTAATGTAATATCTTCCGACGGATAAAAAGAGGACACGAAAGTGGAACTTACAATGATATTTTCATTCGACATGGCTCATCGTTTGAGCTTCCATAAAGGTAAGTGCTGGAATCTGCACGGACACACCTACAAAATGGAAGTCACCGTAACCGGTGATGAAGATAAAAACGGCATGGTTATTGATTTCAATGACTTGAAAAACATTATTATGGAACAAGTTGTTGACGTGCTTGATCATGCGACGGTGATCTACGAAAAAGATGATCTGCTGATGAACAATTTTCCGATGCAATTGCATCATGTGATTTTCCCTTATGAACCCACTGCTGAAAATCTATGTAAATGGTGTTCCGATCGTCTTGAAAATGCAGGATTAATGATAAAACAGGTTGCAATATGGGAAACGCCAAGCAGCAAAGCAGTTTATATAAAGTAAACGAAATATTTTACAGTTATCAGGCTGAAGGATATTGGGCCGGGAAACCGGCTATATTTATACGCTTTGCGGAATGTAATTTACGATGTGATTTTTGTGATACCGAGTTTTTGACGGGTATTGATATGAGTGTTTCGGAGATCATGGCCAACATAAAAGATTATAAATCAAAATTTGTTGTTTTGACTGGCGGTGAACCGTTGATGAATGATACAACGGAACTGGTGGAAGCTTTAAAAGCTGAAGATTATTATATTGCTATCGAGACAAATGGTATGTATTTGCCAAAGCATGATCTTTTTGACTGGATAACGATTTCCCCTAAAAACGATAAATTAAAAATAAAAAAATGTAATGAACTTAAGTTCGTACTCGGGATAGATGAATTTCCTGAAACCTTTGGAATTGAAGCGGAGCATAAATTCATTTCTCCCAAGAATCCTACTCATGATAAAGCTATCGGGGCGCATTCATCAGAGTTTTTCTCTGCGAATGTCGCTCAATACTGCTATCGATATGTTCTGAAACATCCTGAATGGCGGTTAACTTTTCAGACCCATAAGGCAATCGGAGTAAAATAATGCAAGCGAGAAAGGCATTGGTACTTTTTTCCGGCGGACAAGATTCCAGCACCTGTATATACTGGGCGTTAAAGGAATTTGCTGCGGTAGAAGCCGTGTTCTTTCATTATGAGCAACGCCATCAGGTTGAATACGACAGCGTAAAATATATTACCGAAAAAGAAAATATCAAGCTTCATGAATTGCATGTTTCCGTATTCAAAGAAATAGGCGGTACAGCCATGATCGATGATATTACCATTGAAACAGGAAAAAATGATTTGCCTAACACATTCGTTCCCGGCAGAAATATTGTATTCTTGACTTTAGCGGCTTCATTAGCTTATAAAAGAGGGATCAATGACATCATTATTGGTGTCAATGATGCCGATTATTCGGGATATCCCGATTGTCGAATGGATTTTATCTCGTCCATGCAAAATTCATTGTCCAAAGGATTGGATTATGACCTTTATATTTGCGCACCCTTACAATCTATGAGCAAAGCCGAGATATGGGCTCTCAGCGATCGTTTGGGCGTCATGAACGAGATCATAAAGCATTCTCATACTTGTTATGTTGGCGATCATTCTACTTTACATCCCTGGGGATATGGCTGTGGCGAATGCCCAGCCTGTATCCTAAGAAAAAAGGGATTCGAAAACTTCCTACTACTAGACGAATAGCACGACTCTGCGACAATGGAGTTTAAGCTAATGAATATCATTAATGATTGGATACATACATTGAAAATATCAGATATTAAACAAAACAAAAAGGAAAGTTATGTCCAAGAACATTCTTATCTTTGATACAACCCTTCGGGACGGTGAACAAAGCCCCGGAGCATCTCTGACGGTAAAAGAAAAGATCTTAATTGCCGAACAGTTATCCAAACTAGGTGTCGATGTGATCGAAGCCGGTTTTCCCGTTGCTTCATCCGGTGATTTTGAAGCGGTCAAAAAGATCGCCCAAACGATTGAAGGTCCCGTGATATGCGGACTTGCTCGCGCAGTGGATAAAGACATCGATTGCTGTTGGGAAGCCGTTAAATACTCTAAGAAACCCAGAATTCATACATTTATTGCAACTTCTGCCATTCATCGTGACGAAAAATTGCGTAAAAGCAAAGAAGAAGTTATTGCTGATGCCGTTCATGCGGTAAAGCGTGCAAAAAGCTACTGTGACGATGTGGAATTTTCCCCTGAAGATGCCGGCCGTACCAGCTTGAAATATATGTGTGATGTGGTAAAGGCCGTCATAGATGCCGGCGCAACCACGATCAATATACCCGATACGGTGGGATATACCGAACCCGAAGAATTCGGGAATCGCATAAAAACGCTTTTTGAAAAAGTACCTGAGACACAGAATGTTGTGATAAGTGTCCATTGCCATAATGATCTTGGAAATGCCGTTGCGAATTCACTCGCTGCCATAAAACAGGGTGCAACACAAGTGGAATGCTGCGTTAATGGAATCGGTGAACGCGCCGGAAATGCTTCGCTTGAAGAAGTGGTCATGAACCTTAAGACACGTAAAGACTTTTTTGATGCCGATACACAGATCAATACTAAAGAATTGTTCAAGACCAGTCGTTTGGTCTCCAATCTGACCGGTTTGGGCATTTCGAGAAATAAAGCCATTGTCGGCTTGAACGCATTTGCTCATGAAGCAGGCATTCATCAACACGGTGTACTGCAAAACAAAGCTACTTATGAGATCATGAATGCTGAAGATGTTGGTTGGTCTGGCGAGAACATTGTGATCGGTAAACACAGCGGCAAGCATGCCATTGTTGCACTTCTTGAGGAAGAAGGTTATATCCTTAACTCAGAGCAAACCTTGCAAGTTACGCAAAAAGTAAAAGATCTTGCCGATAAGAACAAATCAGTGGAACGCGACGATATTTTTGCCATCGCCATGGATATTCTTGGTCAGCTCTCAGATCTTGAACAACGCATTAAGTTAGAAGGATTTACCGTTACGACCGGCAATAGTATGATCCCGACAGCATCTGTAAAACTCAGTATCAATGGTGAGGAAAAAATTGGTACCGGAGTGGGGGATGGCCCCATTGACGCTTTAAGTAAAGCGGTTTGGAGTATTATTGATCCATCTGTCAGACTTCTTGAATATAACCTCAAAGCCATTACCGGAGGAACGGATGCTTTGGCAGATGTCTCGATCAAGCTGAAGGATGCCAATGGAAAGATCTTTTCCGGCCGCGCCGTGCATGAAGATGTGATCCGGGCAGGTTTACTGGCGATCATCTCAGGCTTAAACAGATATATGAACGCTTATAATACAAAGGATAAAAAATGGGACAAACAATAACCGAGAAGATCCTTGCAAGACATGCAGGCAGAGATAGTGTCAAACCGGGTGAACTGGTTAATGCAAAACTGGATCTGATCATGTGTCATGATGTTACGACGACACCGGCCATTGATATGTTAAAAGAACATGGTATCAATAAAGTTTTCGATCCTGAAAAGATCGTGATCATGCCTGATCATTTTGTACCGAATAAAGATATTAAATCTGCTGAAATGATCCGAAAGATCCGACTTTGGGCAGATGAAATGGGTATAGAAACATTCTATGAACTTGGTAATCACGGCGTTTGTCATGCGTTATTGCCTGAACAGGGACATGTCATACCGGGTATGACCTTAGTTGGTGCAGATTCTCATACCTGCACTCACGGTGCACTGGGAGCATTTTCAACCGGTATCGGCAGTACGGACCTTGCTGCAGCTCTTGCAACCGGTGAATTGTGGTTTAAAGTACCTCCGACCATACTTTTCAATGTTAGCGGAACACTTAAGGACGGTGTTTATGCAAAAGATATCATTCTTGAGATCATTCGACGTATTGGTGTTGATGGAGCCCGTTATAAAGCCATGGAATTCAAGGGTGAAGTGATCAATGCTTTATCAATTGAAGCGCGCATGACCATCACGAACATGGCTATTGAGGCTGGCGCTAAATCAGGCATCATTGCTGCAGATGAAAAAACGTTGGCTTATTTAAAAGACCGTTCCGAAGGTGAATTTGAGATCCTCCATAGTGATGAAGATGCGGAATATGAGCAAGTTATCAATATTGATGTAAGTGATCTTGAACCCATGGTGGCTTTTCCTCATTTACCTGATAACGGAAGATCTGTCTCGGATATAAAAGAAAAGATCAAAATAGATCAGGCATATATTGGTTCCTGTACAAATGGCAGGATCGAGGATTTGCGCGTCGCAGCGGAGTATTTTAAAGGTCGTAAAGTTGCCAAAGGAACCCGCTGTATTGTGATCCCCGCAACTACCGATATATGGAAACAGGCTAATAAAGAGGGTCTTCTTGATATATTTATGGAAGCCGGAGCAACGGTTTCTTCACCGACCTGCGGTGCATGTCTTGGAGGTCATATGGGCATTATTGCCGGTGGTGAAAAGTGTATATCCACAACGAATCGTAATTTTGTCGGCCGAATGGGAAGTCCGGACTCGGAAGTTTATCTCGCAAGTCCGGCGACCGTAGCAGCTTCTGCCGTTAACGGATATATTTCCGATCCACGTAAAGATCTAGGAGAATAATATAATGAAAGCACACGTATATAAACGAGACCATATCAATACCGACGAGATCATTCCCGCACGTTATCTTAATATGGACAAAGAAGCCGAATTGGCAAAATATGCCATGGAAGACCTTGATACCGAATTCGTCAATAAAGTTGAAGCCGGAGACGTTATTATAGCCGGTGAGAATTTTGGCTGTGGTTCCTCCCGTGAACATGCAGTTTGGGCATTGCGAGGTGCAGGTGTTAAGGCGGTCATTGCAGATTCATTTGCAAGAATATTCTATAGAAACTGCATTAACAATGGTTTCTTAGCTATTGAATGTCAGGGGGTTAGCAAGCACATTGCAAGTGGCTCCGAGATAGAGTTAAACGTTAAAAAAGGTGAGTTGAAAGACTTGACCAACGGCAAGGTTTATCCCTTTGCAGCTCTCCCTGATTTTGCTCAGGAGATGCTGGATAAGGGCGGATTACTCAATTTGATTACTAAAAAGTAATCAAATTGCAAGGCAAAAGTATAAGAATATGTCATCCTGAGCGAAATCCCGATGAATATCGGGATAAAGTCGAAGGATCTATTCATGATACTGAAATATATTTAGTGATATACATCACACATTATTTTCAATTATTTATGTATGTTTTTATTTTTCATATTTTATCAAAAGAAAAATCATAATTATTACGTTTATATTTTGACCAATTTCACAAAAAAGGTTTTGTATACAGGAGTAACAAACAATATTGCACGACGGCTATATGAACATCGTTATTTAGAAAAGGATTCCTTCTGTAATAAATACCGGTGTTATTATTAGATCTATTATGATTGGTTTCAGGATATTAATCAGGCGATAGAACAGGAAAAGAGAATTAAGGGGTGGAAACGGGAGAAGAAAATTAAATTGATAAAAACAATGAATCCTGAAATGAAATTCCTGAATAATCTTTTAGAAAATCCATTCTAAATACGCTGTGACATGAATAGATCCTTCTCCGCCAAATGGCGAATCAGGATGACAGACAGTAATTCGTTTTATACCCACATCAACACTCCAAACTTCAATATTAAAATATTAATGCACAAAAGAAAAAGGCTCGATATATCGAGCCTTTATGTTTGCCTTGAATTTTAATGACGACTGTCATTAAAATTCGGTTCCCGCTCCGAAATAATTCGGTTCATCATCACCAAAACGGTCTACTTGTTTTCCGTGGATAACATAAGTACATCGTTCTCCAACGATCTCTGAGATCAGGATGATGTTTTCATCGCCATATTCATCAATGCTGATGATACGGGCAAGGTTGTTGTTGTAATTTTGTGCCATAAGATTTGCATGGCAGATCGGACAATAGAGATCCGTCTTAACACCGTCTTCAAGTTTGAAAGTGCGATGTTTTCTGACCGAATAATTACCAAGTTCAGGACTCAGAAGAAGAATTCCTCTTTCTCCATTGGGTTTTCGGGCAGAAAAGATAACACTGTTCTTTACTTTTAAATGGCCTTTGCAAAACGGACACACATAATCATTTTTCATATTTTCACCTCAGTCATTAAGTATTACCCGATAATTTAAAGGTTTTATTACCTGTAAACAATAATATTGTTAATATAGAGACGCAAAATCTTGCGTCTCTACATAATCAAAATATCCGATAAATCTAAAATCAAGAACACATAGATTTTTATTTTGAAATCTGCTAAAAATTACTCATTTTTAGCAGATAAAATTAAATATGGAGTTACGATATGAAAAAAATCATTTTGACTGAAAAAGCGCCGGCTCCGATCGGTGCATATTCTCAGGGAGTCGCCCTGGATCAAATTATTTTTACTTCCGGTCAATTACCGGTTGACATGAAAACCGGAAAACTGATCGAAAATGATATTGATGCTGCTGCAAAAGCTGCATTAATGAATGTTATTGCTGTTGTAGAAGCAGCGGGCGGAAGTAAAGAAACTATCGTTAAAACGACGGCATTCCTTAAAGACTTGTCACAATTTGCAAATGTAAATGCAGTGTATGCAGAACTATTTCCTGAAAATGCTCCGGCACGCTCAGCTGTTCAGGTTGCCCGTTTACCTAAAGACGTAAACATTGAGATAGAAGCTATAGCTATAAAAAAATGAAAAAGTGTTTGATCATAATAGTTCTTATCCTGATTTGCGGGACGCTATTTGCAGAAGAACCGGATACGCTGGGTGTTTTTCAAGGGAAAATGAGATCTCCCTTGTTGGCAACAGGCTTGTCCATGGTCTTTCCTGCAGGAGGACAGCTATATAATCAAAAATGGATCAAAGCCGCTGTCTTTATGGGCGCAGAAGTAGCCTTGGGCGGCTATGCCGCGTATCATTATCTGGACTATTTCAATAACATTGATGCCGACATAACATCAGCTGAAGCATTATCTACGGCCAAACAGTTTACCTGGTTCTTTGCGGCGGTCTATGTCTATTCTTTAATGGATGCATATGTGGATGCGCACTTAAGTGCTTTCCCGAATGAGAGACTGATACTTGAGCCGGATCCAAAGATAAACGGAATTCAATTGAGTTATCAATTTTAATAAGTGGAGTTTATGGAAGAAAAGAGGGAACACTGGGGAAATAAGTTAGGATTTATTCTTGCAGCAGCAGGTTCCGCAGTCGGATTGGGCAATATTTGGAAATTTCCCTACATCACTGGGGAAAATGGTGGTGCAGCTTTTATTTTTATTTATTTGATTTGTATTCTTCTCATTGGTTTGCCTGTTCTGATCGCTGAGATCCTTCTGGGTCGAAACTCTCAAAAAGGTCCGGTTTCTACCTTTAAACTTCTTGCAAAGAAACACAGAACTTTGTGGGTCGGTGTCGGAGGCATGTTCTTTGTAACCGGTTTGATCATACTTTCATACTACAACGTGATCGCCGGTTGGTCAATGGGCTATATTATTGAATCCATCGCAGGTAAGATCACCTCTTTTCAATCGGCAAGTGATGCGGCAACACATTTCGACACTTTGGTAACAAATCCGGCTTGGATAATATTCTGGCAGTTTGTTTTTGTTGCGATGGGTGGTCTTGTGGTCTATTTTGGCGTTAAAAATGGTATTGAAAAACTTGCAAAATTCCTTATGCCGGTATTTTTTGTTATTTTGATATTTCTGGTTATTTGGGGAGTCTCTTTGGAAGGAAGTGAAAAAGGCCTTCGGTTTTTATTACATCCTGATTGGAGCACCGTAACTTTACAAACCGTCCTTATTGCTCTTGGCCATGCATTTTTTACGTTGAGTGTCGGTATGGGTGTTTTACTTACCTATGGATCTTACCTTAGAAAAAATGATAATATGTTCTTTAGCGGTATCATGATCGCTATTTTGGATACATTGATAGCTTTATTGGCTGGACTGGCCATATTTACATCTGTTTTTGCTATGGGTTTTAATCCGGCGGAGGGTCCGGGACTTGTTTTTAATGTTCTGCCGGCCGTTTTTAGCTCTATGCCGAGCGGAAACTTATTTTCCTTCTTGTTCTTTCTTCTATTGTCCATTGCCGCACTTACTTCAACGATCTCTATTTTAGAGATGTTGGTCTCTTCATTGATGGATGAATTAAAAATGAAGCGGCATTCAGCCGTGATACTATTATCCCTTGTGATCTTCTTATTGGGTGTTCCTTCAGCATTATCATTTGGTGAATGGTCGGGATTCAGTATTTTTGGTTTGAGTATTTTTAATATTATGGATTATCTATCGGCCAATATTCTTCTACCTCTTGGAGGAATGTTCGTTGCTATTTTTGTCGGGTGGTATTTGACCAGAAAGGAAGTTATGGACGAACTATTTCATGGTATCCGGGATCATGATCTCAATATTCGTCTTTCACGTATTTGGTTTTTCCTTGTAAAATTCATCGCACCTGTCCTTATTCTCTTTGTATTTCTCAGCTCTATAGGAGTTCTAAAATGAAACGATTATTAATTCTTATCTTAATTCTTATGAGTCTTTTATCGGCACAAGATAAGCAAGCCGATTCAAGTGTTACGCGAATAAATATCTCTGATGTGAAATATTATGATTTTCAATCTCAAGATGTTCAGCAGTCTATTGATCACGAAAGATCAGATAAACCCTTTGCATTACACCAGCCTACAGATAAATGGTTCTCAAAAGATAAATGGATGCATTTGTCAGCAGCCTACTTTCTGACTTTACAGAGTAGTTTTACCCTCGAGCATATGTTTTTTGTCGAAAGTGAAAATTCAAGACAGATATCCCTTGGAATAAGTTTATCTTTTTCACTTGGAAAAGAATTCTATGATGTTTTCAGTAAGAGAAGTATTTTTAGCTGGAAAGACCTGGTTTATGATATTGTAGGCAGTGGCTTAGGATATTTAACTGCCGCGGCTATCCAAAAATAAAGGAGTTGATCATGATCATTCCATTGCAACATTGTGATCAATGTGGGACCTGCATTGCAGTTTGTCCCGCGGATGCTCTGATGCTTAGTGAATTTAAGGTGATCGTTGACCACGAAGCTTGTACCGAATGCGGTATCTGTGTGAAAATGTGTCCGATCGCAGCATTGGAGGTAAAAAATGAAGACTAATTGGGATGTGATCGTTGTTGGCGGTGGTCCTGCCGGACTTTTTGCCGCCTGGGAAATTGCAAAAGCGGGAAAATCAGTTCTTCTCTGCGATCGAAAGCGCGAAATGGGAGTCCCAGTACGCTGTGCTGAAGCTTGCGGTGAAGAAGATATTAATAAATATTTACCTGTTGAAGAACGATGGGTCGGGGCAAAAACTCATTCCTTTATTCTTGTTCTGCCAAATGGTAAAGAAATAAAACTTAGCAATGAAAAATATTCTGGGTTTATTCTCAATCGCGATCTCTTTGAATACGATATGGCGGCAAAAGCCGGTGAATTGGGTGCTAAGATCATGATGAAAGCTAATGTGATCGATCTTATTCATAATGATGATGGATCTGCAAAGGGTGTGAAAGTTGACGAGAATGGCACAATAAATGAATATTATGCATCTGTCGTGATCGCAGCGGATGGTGTGGAAAGCCGTATTGCCCGAAAAATGGGAATTGACACAACACTAAAAGCAAAAGATATTGAACCCTGCGTTCAGGTAACAGCTTCAAATGTCAATTTGAAAGAAAACGCGCTTTATATATACATCGGGACAAATTATGCACCGGGCGGATATGCATGGGCCTTTCCGAAAGCTAATAATTGTGCAAATATCGGATTGGGAATTAATGGTAAATATGCTTCAACTGAAAAGCATTCTAAAGAATATCTCGATGAATTTTTAGCTACTTATTATCCACATGTCTCTGTCCAAAAGTATATAACCGGAGGTGTACCGGTTTCATTAACCCTTAAAACCCTCTGTAAAGAAAATATGCTCATTGCGGGTGATGCCGGCAGGATGGTCAATCCATTGAACGGTGGCGGAATTTGTCATGCCATCGATAGCGGTGTATTGGCCGGAAAAGCAGCAATTGAAGCCTGTGAGGATACTTTGAAAATTGAAAAGATATTTAAGAAATACGAAAAAGAAATTTATAAAACCATTGGCAAAAGACATGAAAGTCAATACAGGATCAAAAATCTTGTATATCAAATGAATGATGAGGATTATAATAATATTGGCGATGAAATTCTCAAAATAAGCGAAGACAAGCGATCATTCTTTCGTATTTTCTCACAAGTGGTCAAACATAAACCCGAATTGCTGATCGATGTTGTAAAAGCATTTACGGGAATCTAAGAACAGTAAGCAGTAGGCAGTAAACTGAAATCACTGAAGAAAGAGAAAGACAGTCATCGATAAACACTCATAATTGGTGACCAGTAACCAGTGATCCGAGAATATTTACTTTCGACGATATTTACAATATTTAATGCAAGGTAAAGATGTCCCGAACGATCGGGATATCGCATTTTTCTACATTAAATAAAAATAGAATGTCATCCCGAAAAGGTTGCCGACGGCAATCTTTTCGGGATCTCACCTATTAATCACTCCGTAATATTTTGGAGTGAAGCAACAATTTAGATCCCGGATCCAGTCTGCGCCCCGAAGTATCGGCGCTACGCCCGGCAAACAAGTCCGGGATGACTTGCCACTTTTTACCGAGATGACACAATATATGCTTATCCATTATAGTTTATAGTTTGTCTTACGATCCATTTGTTGTAAATTCCGTGACAAAAAATATTATTAAGAGGAAGGAATCATTTGTCTCTAATAAATCCTGAACTATTGAAAGACCTGCATCTTGAAACCTGTATAGCTTTTGATGTCGAAACCACCGGTCTAACACCAAAAACCGAAGAAGTGATCCAGTTTTCTGCCGTTAAATTTATTAATGGAGAGAAGGACGAAGAGCTGAATATATTTTGCAATCCCGGCAAACCCATTCCTCCATTTATTGTGGAATTAACTCGTATAGATGATTCTATGGTGGAAAATGAACCCGCTTTTGTTGAAAGAAAAGAAGAAGTATTGGCATTTTTTGGAGATTATCCTCTAATCGCTCACAACGCTAGATTTGATGTCAGCTTTCTTGAAGAAAAATTCGGCGAATCTTTAGAAAATCCAATTCTTGATACCTTGGATCTCTCTCGTATCTTCCTTTATTATTTACCTGATCGTAAGCTTGAGACCCTTTCAGCTCACTTTGAACTGGAAACAGAGGGTGCACACCGTGCAGATGTCGATACACGCAATACCGGAAGGCTTTTTTATAAGATCTTGGATATCATGCTGTATTACGACATGAGCTTATATAATGACATCATATTTATCACTGATCCATTAGTCAATATTCCCAATTATGAGCTTTATCGCTGGATACATGATTATTATCAGAAAATTGGCAGAACCGGGAACGAAAAAAGTAAGCCCTATCATCACATGCCGGACAATAAACTAGGGGATTTCAAGAATCGTGTCGTCACGGATGACACTAAGATAAAGAAGATATCCAGACAAGATATAGATCATGTCTTTGGCATGAAAGGTACTCTATCTGAATCACTGCCCGGCTATGAAATGCGTTTGGGACAGATGAAACTTGCCGGTGATATTGTTGAAGCATTTAATGAAGAGGAGATCCTTGTCGCAGAAGCCGGAACGGGAGTAGGGAAGTCACTGGCTTACCTTATACCTGCTATCCGATGGATGAAGAAGAATAGGCGCGATGGTATGTCTATTGTAGTTTCTTCCTATACCAAGACTCTTCAGGAACAGCTATTCTATAAAGATATTCCCTTTATTCAAGAGAATATTAACCAAGATTTTACGGTTGTTATGCTAAAAGGTCGACAGAATTATATCTGTCTAACCAAGTGGCACTACATGCTCAAAAATCTTGATCAGAACATTAATATGTTCGATCGCATGCATCTTTTACCCTTGTTGGTTTGGTTAAGAGAAACCAATACCGGAGATATAGAAGAAAATAGCGGCTTTCAGATCAAACGGGTTCCGCATGTCTGGGCAAGATTATTCTCCGAAACAGGTTATTGTACCACAAAAAAATGTGCCGAACATCACGGATGTTATCTTGGCAAGATCCGTAAATTGGCATACCACGCCGATGTGATCATTGTAAACCACTCTCTTTTACTTTCGGATGCAGCCGCAGATAATGCTATTCTACCTGAACATCCAATTTGTATCATTGATGAGGCCCATAACCTGATCAAATCTGCTTATCAATATCTGGGTATGGAAATCAATCCATGGCGCATTGAGCGCACATTGCATAAACTCTATACACCGGGAAGATTAAGATTGGGCGCCCTGGTTTCATTGAGTCGTTTCGTTGGAAAAGATAAAGAATGGAAAAAAGAGCATAGCGACATGATTATCAAGCGCTTGTCACAGGCAGAAGATGATGTTGCGGCAATGCTCAAGAGCTCTACAGCTTTCTTTAAGGCGTTTTTAAAGTATGTCAACGCTGAAGTACGCAAACCTGAGCAACGTTATATTCAAAAAGTACGCTACAAACCGGAATCATCACCTTTTGCTGATATTAAGGAATGCGAAGAATTGATGAACGTATCCGCTAAAATAGACCGTAGTCTGGCATTATTACTAAAAGAGATCAAATCACTTGATCCTCATGAAAAAGCAAGTATATCTGAGCAGGCCGATGATCTTGATATTGCTGTTCGTGTTTTTGGTGAAATGCAAGCAGAAATGCGCACTTGCTTTTATCCCGATGCTGAAGATATGATCTATTGGTATGAATTGCCGACTGATCAGGAGAGTATGTATCTCATCATTAAGGCATCACCATTACATGTAAATGAACAACTGTACGAAAAAGTATTCAAGAATAAATCTGCCGTGATCGCCACCTCAGCTACATTGACTATTTCAGAACGGTTTAAATATTTTATGAAGCGTAGCGGACTGGAAATGATGGAGGGCGACCGCGTCAAGACCGTGATCTATGAATCCCCCTTTAATTATGAAGAACAGTGCGAGATATGGAATATTACCCATCTTGGACAACCGGGAAATCAGGCTTTTGACGAGAATGTCGCGCGGCTGGTAGGGGAGTTATCTGCACAACACCATCTGGGAACACTGGTATTAACAACGTCCTATGCCTCGATTAAGAATATGAGAAAAATATTAGAACCTATTTCGCAACAGAATAATTTTCAGTTAATCACACAAATGGGCTCTGCCTCAAGAACAGCTCTTTTGCAACGGTTTATTCAGCAAACAAGCTCAGTATTATTGGGCACAGAATCATTTTGGGAAGGTGTAGATATTCCCGGTGAACCTTTGGAAATATTGGTGATGTCAAAATTGCCTTTTGCCGTTCCTACCGAGCCGGTGGTGCAGGCCATTACAGAAGATATTGCCAATAATGGCGGTAATGCATTTATGGAATACAGTATTCCTGAAGCTATCCTGAAATTCAAGCAGGGCTTCGGTCGACTGATCCGTTCTAAAGAAGACCGAGGGATAGCATTGATCATGGATAATCGTTTAAGTTATAAACGCTACGGTCAATATTTCCAACAATCTATTCCGGCAACCATGCGATTCGTTAAAAACAGTGAAGAATTGCAGCAGAATATACATAAATGGGTTAAAACGCATAAAAAATAATGATGTAGAGACGCAAAATATATCACATAATAACATGTTTTGTCATCTCGACCCCCGATCGTTCGGGGTCATTTGACGGATGAAGTGGAGAGATCTCAAAATACTCAATAATTGTTAAGCGTTTGAGATTTCTCCGCTCGTTCGTTTCTCTCTCGGTCGAAATGACACTTTTAGGGTAAAATATGAAAGAACATCAACAAAAAGAAATCCTCTCAGCAGTAAGAACCTACCTTGCACACAAGCTTCGTGACGAAGACTTTCCTGAATTATCGAATGATCCTTTTTATGAAAAAGAATTAGGCCTTTTTGTTACTTTGCATATGCATGGCGACTTGAGAGGATGTATCGGTTATATACAGGGATTCAAATCACTTCGGAGTGCCCTTTTCGAAATGGCCGAAGCTGCCGCCTTCCAAGATCATCGCTTTTTGCCCCTCGTTGAATCTGAATTGGATGACATTGAGATCGAGATATCGATCTTGTCCGAACTATCGGAAGTAGTAAATTATCATGACATCGTTATCGGTGTCGATGGAGTGTTATTAAAGCAGGGTCGAAATCAAGCGGTTTTCCTCCCGCAGGTTGCTCCCGAACAAGGTTGGGACCTGGAGACAACCCTGAAGCATTTATCTCGGAAAGCGGGTTTGTCGCCCAATGCATATAAAGACCGCAAGACAAGCTTCGAAGTTTTTCAAGCGGATGTGTTTAGCGAATAAAGACCTCTCACAAAGACGCAAAGAACACAAAGTACCACAAAACAGATAATATTTTATCCACAAAGATACACAAGGCACAGTAATAAAGCGCAAAGAAATCAAAGGCACAAAAATCATAAAAACAAATACAAAAACCTGTCATCCCGAGCGTAGTCGAGGGATCTATTCATGTCACAGTATATTTTAATTGCTACTTGATATTTCCCGAAAGCCCTTGACAAACGATACCTAATGTTATATATTAGGCTGCCTTGAAACAAAGGCATAACATCGCGGAGTGGAGCAGTTGGTAGCTCGTTGGGCTCATAACCCAAAGGTCACAGGTTCAAGTCCTGTCTCCGCTACTACAAAACGACAGAGTCCTCAAAAGGGACTCTGTTTTGGTTTTAAGACGATTGGGGGATCGATGCTTTATACCGTTTACGCTTTATATTCAAAGAAATATGATAAAATTTATATCGGATATACTTCTAATCTGATCAAACGTTTTCACTCACATAATGAACTTGGGATAAAAGGACATACTGTTAGATATAGACCTTGGGAAGTAGTATATACGGAGATATTTAATTCGAAAAATGAAGCAATGAAAAGAGAAAAAGAATTGAAATCATATCAAGGAAGATGTTACATACGTAAGTTAATCGAAGAGTAGCTCGTTGGCTCATATCCGCCAGCTGGCGGACACAGGTTCAAGTCCTGTCGGAGTTTATCCCGATGAAGATCGGGGCTACTACAAAACGACAGAGTCCTCAAAAGGGACTCTGTTTTGGTTTATAACAATAAAATAATTCGTCATCCTGAACCCCGAAGCGTCGGGGGCCGGTGGCAAGCTTGGTTCACCGATATTCATCGGCGCAGGCAGGATCTCTCTGTAAATTCGATACCTATCAATATTAAAGCACACAATAATTATACATTCTATCGCAACCCTCGGTGAGATCTCCCTGCGGGACCCCTTCGGGGCTGAACCCGCCAGCCAATAACTGGCGTTTCAGGATGACGACCGTATGCATATTTTATTCACTTTTGCCCTTTGCCTTTTGCCTTTGTCCTTTTTATAAGTAAATTACCACCACTTATGAAAAATACTAAAAAATTCGCAAACGCGATCGTCCGTATACCGGCGAGCAGTATAATCAAGGGTATTACGACCTCCCTTGAAGGTCAACCGGATCATGATCTTGCTCTATTACAGCATCAGGGCTATGTTGAAGCACTGAAACGATGCGGACTGGATGTTGTTATACTTGATCCTCTGGAGGATTACCCAGACTCCGTATTTGTTGAAGATGTAGCGATATGTACGTCTAAATGCGCAGTGATAACCAATCCCGGTGCAGATAGCAGGAATGCGGAGACAGCTTTCATAGAATCCGCCTTGAGTAAAGCATTTTCGAATATTGAATATATAAAAACGCCGGGGACCTTGGATGGCGGGGACATTATGATGGTTGGAGATCATTTCTTTATTGGTCTATCGGCAAGGACCAACAGAGCCGGAGCAGAAGAACTGATCAGCATTCTGTCAACATACGGCTATAGCGGCTCGATAATTGAAGTAGAAGGACTTTTGCATCTGAAGACGGGTATCGCTTATCAGGAAGATAATATCATGTTGGTTCATGAAATACTTGCCGATCATCCTGAATTTGCATCCTATACAAAGATCATTGTCCCGCCCGAAGAAGAATATGCCGCGAATGCTATCCGTGTAAATGACTTTGTTTTGCTTCCTGCAGGTTACCCAATTACAGCTGACAAATTAAGACGTGCAGGTTTGAAATTGATAGAACTCCCCATGTCTGAATTCCGGAAATTGGATGGGGGACTGAGCTGTCTTTCTTTGAGGTGGTAGTAGGATTATTAAATATTGGCAATAATTCCCGAACTACTCGCTAGTATAGCAATAGAAAAAGTGCAAAACTCGCAAGAGAACAGAAATTATATAGCAAAAAGCTGCCTGGGAGGGTAGCTGTATTGTATAATCATCCTTGAATAATTGAAATGTATCTCTTAACTTACTATGAAATTTGTCCAATTAACTTTGAAAACTTACAGAGAGTGAAGGTTATTCTATGAAAAAAGAAAAGAAATCAATTAATATTTTTGTTTCGATCTTATTTTTGTGTTTGGCAGTATTCCTAGTTTATATGATGTTTTCGGAAATTCTAGATACTCTTGATTCATTTAATTTATCTCCTTTAACAAGATTATTGTGTTCTGTTTGGATTGTAATATTATTTTGGATAATATATTTAAACTTAGAGTATAACTTTGAGAAGAAATTTATTTATTTATTACCTTTTATTCTTAATATTTTGTTTTTATTAGGAGCATATCTTCCAAACAATCCATACGATTATTTTGTCATACTTAGATTAAATTGTTTTATAATATTTGGTTATCTTGCTATTTTAGCTTCAAATTATTCGCAAAAAGGAATTATAATTATATGTGTAATATCCTCATTAATTTATAATCCGTTATTCCCCTTACATTTAGAAAGAAATTTATGGCTAATTATAAATGGCATTTCAATATTTATTACCTTATTATCATTATATTTATTTAGGAAAAATGAAATGAGTAAAAAAAATGAAGTTAAAGGCTCATAATATAGGCTGTTAAATATTTAGTATAAACGCAACTGTTAACTGACATAATATTAGCATCCTTTCTTAATCTACTAACAATAATTTCAATAAAAATCCCACTAAACTCGCAAGAGAAGTGGGATTTCCTAGCTAATAAAGAGAACACATATAACTGTCTGATAAGTGGAGAGAAGGTCATTTTTAGGGAGAAAGTCAGAGAGGTTATTTAATAACCCTAAGTATCGAGATAGGCCATTTTTGATTATATTTAATATAAAATTCAATGGTAGCCGGTTTAACTGTTTCGTAATTATACTTGACTTCGACAAATGACATTTTATTTTCTTTAATTAATAATAGATCAGGAGTCCCATTTTTATCTTTAACTGCATAAGCAAGGTCTTTTATTTCTTCCACATTAAGAATTGAACTGATTTTTGAAATCATTTCCATATCATTTGGTGTTAGTTTACTTATGTGATCTAGCCAGTAAAATAAAGCGCCTATTGATCTATACCCATCATTTACTTTTGATTGATAAACATCAAATCCTTTATCCTCATAGTATTTTTTAGCAATCAATTCGGCTTTTAATTTTACTTCATTTTCTACTTTATATTCATCATAAGGAATTCTCGATAATTCATAATGAAAAAGCTCATTATAATCAGAAAATATTTTTAGTTTTTCTTTCAAAGATAAACCCGAATATTTATTTTCATCAAATTCAACTGTTTTCTTGTTTCTTCCCATTATAAAACCTCAATTAATATCTATTCCTAATTCCCTCAAAAATAATTGATCATCGCCCTTACTTGCTTTCTTGATCCACTCTTCTGATGGGGATTCTGCAATACATATCCAGTGTCTGCTTTCGTCACAATCAGAAAGTTGTTCCCAGGCTTTACTAAATAATTCAGATTCCTCAGCTAATTCTTTCAATGGATTTTTTGTGTAAATTAATAATACAGAAACTGTTGGCACCCCGTGTTCTTCAACGGAGTGATTGCTGGGCATTGTATAACTAGTTAACGAAACGTCACTTCTATCCTTTCGAGTAGATACAACATGACCGGCAAGTCTAAATTCTTCTCTATAAAATACAATTGCCCAAGGCCAATTATCGGATTTTTTAAAAGCACTCTCTAGTCCCCATGTTACCTGGAAACCATCTTTATCAAATTTTTCTAATAATTTATCTAATTCCTCTTCAGCCTCAACAGGTACTAAAATTCCTGCACTATCATTAACATTGGTGATCTGACCTTTATTATTTTGTACAGCAACCTTTGCAATTAAGAATTCATAACAATGTTTCATTTTATATCCTTTTTATGGTATGTTGTTACCACAGTATCTCCATTCGTCAGAATTGCTTTACCTTCTAGTTTGTCAACTTTTTGAATGAGGTTCTTCAAATACTCAATTGCAGAGGATTTATCTTTTCTTAAAACGACATATTCCGTAGCGCCTCCAGGACGATAACATGGAGTACCAATTTGCATAATTAAATCAAGCTCATTTAGGGGAATTCCCCTCTGCTGAGATCTTTGTATGGCGTGTTTTGTTATAGTCATTGCTTCTCCTTATATTTTGCATATAACTTATCAAAAAACTTTTTGGCGCTAAATATTTCCCATTGACAAAATTCACGACATCCATCATACCATCCTTCAATAATTGGATCATCTTCACCAAATAGATCAATTAGTTGTTGAGTTGTTTCATTAAATACTTCATTAAACTTATCAATGATTTTAATAGCTTTCACTTCCTTAATAACCTGTTCCCTTATTTTACTCAGAAGAATTTGGACATATCCAGATAATGCTTTTGCAACAAGTAAATCACGTGAT